>JAYTUN010000228.1:0-3274 GCA_043744495.1 Ignavibacteria bacterium | reverse complement strand
TCGTTTACATCCATATTTCGCTCCTTACGGATATTCTGCACCTTGCTCACAAATTCACGCGCTATGCCTTCGTTTACAAGTCCTTCATCCAGTGTCGTATCAAGCGCCACTGTCAGATTATCTTGTGATTCAATTACCCATCCTTCGATATTCTCTGTCTGAATCAGCAGGTCATCCAGAGTGAAATCATATCCGCCATAAGCAGTTTTTCCACCAGCTATAGCCTGGTTAATATTTTCCTGCGGAAGTTCTATGGCGAGCTGTGCAACTTTCTTTACTTCCTTGCCGTATTTCGGACCTGCAACCTTAAAGTTCAGCTTCGCTGAACGCCTGATAAGGCTTGAATTTTTTTCTATGAACTTAAGCTCTTTAATATTTATTTCCTCAAGAATAATATTCTTCATTGAATCAATTGCATCGCGCTCCATATCATTTGTGATAGCAATTAATATCTGCTTTAACGGCTGGCGAGTCTTCAGGTCATTTTTAACACGCATAAACCTTGCAAGTTGAACTATCTTCTTGGCAAGATCCATATTATAATTTAAATCCGCATCAATTTTATCTTCATCTTCGGCAATATAGCTTAAATGAACTGAACTCTCACCGGTCAGATTACGGTATAGCTCATCAGCCATAAATGGCGCAATTGGCGAAATAAGCTTAATCAAGTCCGTCAGCACCTCATACAACGTACCGTAGGCTGAAAGCTTATCAGAATCATTTTGGGGTGAGCGGAATCGTTTCCTGTTACGCCTCACATACCAGTTGGATAGATCATCAATTGCAAAATCAGAAAGTACCCTTGCAGCTTTTGTTATCTGGTAGCCATCCATCAGGTCAGTATAGAGCATCTTCGTTTTTTCAAACGCTGAAATTATCCACCTGTCAATTTCGGGTCTTTGGCTATATGGAATGGCATTATTTACAATATCTTCCCTGTTTACTTTTAAAAGATTGCAATATAGTACAAAGAACCTGTACGTATTTATGATAGTATCAAAAAATTTATTTCTAACTTCCATCATGTCAGCTTCGCTGAACATTTTTGGGCGCCACGGAGGCGATGAGCTTATGAGATACCACCTTAGAACATCAGCTCCATATTTATCCATTATCTCAAAAGGACTGACAGCATTGCCAACGTGCTTGGACATCTTCCTGCCATCAACATCAAGTATCATATCATTAACAATTAAATTCTTATATGCCTTATCGTTAAATAGAAATGTACCTATTGCGTGGAGTGAGTAAAACCATCCCCTTGTTTGGTCAACACCTTCTGCAATAAAATCAGCGGGATAGTTCTGCTCGAAGAGTTCCTTATTTTCAAAAGGATAGTGGTGCTGTGCAAAAGGCATCGAGCCTGAATCATACCACGCATCAATGACCTCAGAAACACGCGTTAGTTCACACTTGCCGGTTTCACATAAAATTTTTATCCTGTCAATATACGGTTTGTGCAGATCTATATCTTCATCAGTGGGATAAACTTCCCTGAAGTTAACAGCCTTTTCTTTAAGCTCTTCGATTGAACCTATTGCAATATATTTCTTATTACATCCGCAGGATTTGCCATCTTCATCGCATGTGCAAACCCATATAGGCAATGGAGTTCCCCAGTACCTGTCACGCGAGAGCGCCCAGTCACGGTTCTCTTCAAGCCAGTTGCCAAATCTGCCCGTGCCGGTTTCAGGGGGGAACCAGTTAATTTCATTATTGAACTTTATCATCTTATCCTTGTAGCTTGGCGTGTTGATGTACCAGCTCTCACGCGCATAATAAAGCAGCGGAGTGTGGCAGCGCCAGCAATGGGGATATGAGTGAACGAATTTTTCTTTCCTGTAAAGCTTTTTTTCTTCCTTAAGCTTTAATACAATATCATCGTCAGCTTCTTTTACAAAGCGACCTTTGAAATCAGTAATTTCATTTGTGAACTTTCCGCTCTTATCAACCGGCTGCATAATTGGCAAGCCGTACTTGCGCGATACCTGGTAATCATCTTCGCCAAATGCGGGAGCTATGTGAACAATCCCTGAGCCATCATCGGTACTTACAAAATCACCAAGCGTTACATAAAAAGCTTTCTCTTCCGGTGTAACGTACGGGAACATTTGCTCATACTCAACATTTTCAAGCGCGCTTCCCTGCACTTCGCCTAGTATTTCGTACTCTTCCTTTATCACAGCCAAGCGGTCTTTAGCCAGTATAAGTTTTTCGCTTGTTTCTTTAAACTGTATCATAACATAAGTAATCTTCGCACCAACAGCAAGAGCGACGTTTGATATCAGCGTCCATGGAGTTGTAGTCCACACTAAAAATTGGTAACCGTCTAAATTCTGTCCCTCTTTTATTTTGAAAACAACATATACGCTTGGGTCTTTGACATCTTCATAACCCTGCGCGACTTCGTGAGTCGAGAGTGGTGTTTCGCAGCGCGGGCAGTACGGCTGTATTTTATACCCGCGGTAAATTTTACCTGCATCAAAGAATTTTTTTAGTGACCACCAAACGGATTCTATATATTCATTCTTGTAAGTTATATATGCATCCTTCAGATTTATCCAGTAGCCCATTCTTTCGGTCAGGTCTTCCCATTCCTTAAGATATTTGAACACGGAATCCCTGCAAGCTTTGTTGAAATTTTCAACACCAAGCTTTTCTATATCATCCTTTGATTTTATGCCGAGCGCTTTTTCGACTTCAATCTCTACCGGCAGCCCCTGTGTATCCCAACCTGCTTTGCGGTAAACCTGGAAGCCCATTAAAGTTTTGTATCGGCATATCAGGTCTTTTATGGCGCGAGATATTACATGGTGAATACCCGGTTTGCCGTTTGCTGTAGGCGGTCCATCGTAAAAAGTGAACGAAGGTTTCCCTTCTCTTGTAGATATACTTTTATTAAAGGTATCATTAGCATTCCAATACGCAATGACATCTTTTTCAAGCTCAGAAAAATTTATTTTATCGGGTAATTCTTTGAACATTGTACCCGCCCCGGCGGATGAAATCCCGCTTTAGCGGGATCATGATTAGTTAATTATAAAAAATTTAAACACCAACCCGAAATTTCCATTCCAACTTACTGTTAATCAATGACTTTAATTTTAAGTAAACTTAAATATAGCTTTTTTTGTAAGTTTTTACAATGAATAATAAAATATTGAGAAACTGCACTAAGTACACGACAGTAAACCGACAACTTCTTTAAATTCATAAGGGTTATATATTTCTCGATTTAAGAGTCTTTTAATGAATGAAGTTAAATAGTCAA
>JAYTUN010000227.1:0-3289 GCA_043744495.1 Ignavibacteria bacterium | reverse complement strand
GATTTCTTATCTCAATGATCTGGTTAGGGTCAAGTCCTGAGGTTGGTTCATCAAGAATTAACACATCCGGATTATTTATCATAGCCTGCGCAAGACCAACACGCTGCTTAAAACCCTTAGAAAGTTGACCAATATCTTTTGTACGCATGCTTTCTAGTCCGCATACCCTGATCATTTCTTCGCGCTTCTTTTTAATTTGGTCTTTTGGTACTCCGTCTAATTTCGCAATGAAATCGAGGTATTCAATCGGGTTCATATCGTAATATAGAGGGTTAAGCTCAGGCAGGTAGCCCAGCTTTTTCCTTACATCTAGTGACTTTTCCTCAACATCAAAGCCGTCAACTTCAACTGTCCCTGATGTAGGGGGAAGATAAGTTGTAATTATCTTCATTGTAGTGGATTTACCGGCTCCGTTGGGTCCCAAAAATCCAAGGATCTCTCCTTTTTTAGCTTCAAACGAAATATTATCAACGGCAAGATATTCGCCGTAGTATTTCGTTAAATTAGTTACTTTTATTGACATAGTTATAGATTTTGAACATTATTCAGTTAAATTATCAAAAAAATCTAATTTTCTTAGTTATTAGGCTCTTATGGTAAAAAAAGGCATAAAAAGCCAATATTGGTGGCTTGTTAATTACAAATATAAAGATATTATCTCTATGAAAAAAGGGATAAGTTTGGTAGAAAATTGAAATTGATTATTATTAAATAAATAGAAAACCTCGAATTTCACAAATTTTCATTAATTTTAATAAATAATATTTTATATTTTTTTCGGCAAATTATATATTTATAACAAAATTATCTTAGTATTTTAAGCAAAATGAATAACGAAAAAGATAACATTGCTCATATCTGCCAGAATTGCGGGGCAGACTTGAATGGAAATAATTGCTCAAATTGCGGACAAAAAAGTACAGCATTCTACGATAAATCAATAATTTCGATGGTAGGGCATTTTTTTGAAGAGATTTTTGTGTGGGATTCCAGGTTTTTCAGGTCTATAAAATATTTATTCACCCGCCCGGGGTTTTTAACCCATGAATATATATCAGGAAGAATTCAGAGCTATATTTCACCTTTGAAAATGTTCCTTTTCACAAGCTTTGTACTTTTTTTTATTCTGATTAAAAGCGACCCTGACCAGTACAAAGAAATTGTAACAGAAGCAGGAGATAACGACTTTGCCAAAGAATTCGTTTTAGAACAGCAATCCAGAAGCAATGAATCAAAAGAGATTTTTATTAACAACTTTAACAATCAAATTAACGATAATATCACTTTATATATTTTCGTTATAATGTTCTTTTTTTCCGTGCTGCTTAAAATTGTTTATTTACCCAAAAATTATTTCTATGCAGAGCATATTGTTTTCACACTACACTTTTTCACATTTGTTCTTTGGTGTTTTCTATTGAGTGTTATAACACAGAAACTTGATGATTTCTTCGTTTTATTTTTCATATACATTGTTCCGGCATTCTACCTGCTCATAGCAATAAAAAATGTTTACCATAGAGTATATTGGAAAGCTGTGATAGTTACCATATTCATGACATTCTTTTACTGGATTTTAATGACAATATGGATCATTGGAACGGTCTTTTTAAGCGCAGTAAGAGCAGCATAAAAAAAACGGCAAATGATTTAACATTTGCCGTTTTAATAAAATAAATTAAATTATTTTATTTTATCAAAATCATCTTTTTAGTATCTGTAAAGCTGCCTGCTTCTATTCTATAGTAATAAATACCAGAGCCAAGATTTTCAGCGTTAAAATTTACTTCATAATTCCCTGCATTTTTAAATTCATTTACAGGGATTGCAATTTGTCTTCCTAAAATATCAAAAACTGAAATTTTAACATTTACATTTTCTGCTATAGAATAATTTATAGCAGTAACCGGATTAAACGGATTAGGATAATTCTGCGATAGTGAAAAATCTGATGGTATATTATTATTTGTTATTACGCCTGTTAATATTCCAAGTGTATCCGTTAATTTAATTACATTACCGTTTGATGAAACTGCATAGCCATATACAACATTTGCTGACTGGATAAAATCAAAATGAGTAAGATTGGTAACTCCGGGTGTTGGTGTGGTTACCCAGGTAAGTCCGTTATTAGTGCTTCGTTTAATTCCGCCATTTGAGCCAAGAATATAAACAACCGGGGTTGACGGAACCCACACAAAATAACAGGTACCTGTTACTCCGCTGCCTATATCAACATTATTCCATGTATTGCCTCCATCAGTTGTTCTGGAAATCATTGAAAGAGATGTTGATGTAGCTGCAACACCGAATAATTTATTTGAATGAAAAGCAATTGCTGAAGTATAGCTTCCACTTACACTTATCTGCTGTGTAATCCATGAACCTGAATTATTTGTAGTGAGCCGTATCCTTGCTGAACCATTGTTCATACCAAAGCCGTAAAATTCATTATCAATTATCATTAATGAGTTCTGCGCATTTGATACTCCATTAACTCCGGGATTTATTTCAATCCAGTTATTACCTGCATTCTGGCTTCTGTAAATTCTTTCGGCAATAGCCAGGGCAAACAGATTTCCGTTAATTTTAGTAAATGCAAGTCCATTAAAATATCCACCATTACTGCTTGTTGTGAGACTTGAAACCCAGTTTAAACCTGCATTGGTAGTTTTAAAAAGATTAGCATTTCCATTAACATAACCTTCACCTGCAAATGCTGTATTATCATTTAAAGCCCATATACAATATATTTCGTTGTTAATTCCACTAACAGGAACAGTAAGCCAGCTTATCCCGCCATTAGTAGTTCTGAATATCTTGGGAGAATTTAAACTTCCGTCTGCAATCCATGCAGAATTTATTCCCGAAACACTGATACTCGGTCTAACACCCGGATTAACAATATTGCCAGCCGAAACCCAGCTTTGAGAAAAAATTGAATGTGAAAATGTAATTAATAAAATTAAAAGTAATTTTATCATTTTTTAAACCCTCTTTTCGTAACTAATTTAGCTAAACATAATTAAGCAATCTATCACCTATTTGCGGTATATGAAGGATCAAAAGAGGTTTTAATTTGAAAAAACCATCATTTAACCAGAATCATTTTCTTTGTATCAGAGTAACCTTCACTAATGATTTTATAAAAGTAAACTCCGCTTGGCAAATTAGATGCATCAAAAGTGGATTCATATTCACCTGCCTGAATAATATCATTTATCAGCACGTTTACCAATTCACCTTTTGAATCGTAAATACTTAAATTTACATTTCCACCTGTTGGCAG
>JAYTUN010000226.1:0-3324 GCA_043744495.1 Ignavibacteria bacterium | reverse complement strand
ACAGGTTTAGTTAATAGTTAACTAAACCTTTGTTTTTACTAAGTTATAACAGCGAAATTAAATAGATAGTATTTATAATGAATTGGATACAAATTGATTCATCCGAAAAAATCAATGAAATTAAAGAATTATCGGGTAGCCAAAAAGTTTTGATACTGAAATACTCACCTAACTGCGGAATAAGCTATATTGTTCGTAACCTTCTGGAAAGAGAATGGTCAGAAGGTGAAATGCGAATGAAAACATATCTGTTAGATGTAATTTCAAATAAAGACTTATCGCAAAAAATTGAAAGTGAGCTTGGTTTAGTCTATGAATCGCCCCAGGTATTGATATTAGAAAAATCAAAACCGGTATTTTCAGCCTCACATGGGAAAGTTATTTATTCTGAGATAAAAAAATTTGCAAATTGAATTTTAAAAGAAATCATGAAATTTTCGATTTAGTTATATTTTATCAATTCGTCTAAATTCGTTTAATTAGTGTAATTCGTGTTCTGTTTTTTTATAAAACTTTTTGAATAAAAATCATGCCTACCAGACTACAGGTTCCTAAAATGTACAAGCTTTATATCGGTGGAAAGTTTACACGCACTGAATCCGAAAGATATATCCCTGCAACCAACCCAAAAACAAGGAAGAAACTCTGTAACATATCACGCGCATCCAGAAAAGATGTGAGAAATGCTGTAGTTGCAGCAAGAGCTGGATTCAACACATGGTCAGCTAAAACTGGCTATGAAAGGGGACAGATACTCTACAGGCTTGCTGAAATGCTTGAAGGCAGAAAAGACCAGTTAGTCACAGAACTGATAAATAATACAACCTATACAAAAGCACAGGCATCTAAGGAAGTAATGAAGGCTGTTGATAGGATTATATGGTATGCAGGCTTAGCTGATAAATATGGACAATTAATCGGGACAGTAAATTCAGTGCAGAGCGGTTATTTTAATTTTTCAATGGCTGAACCAACCGGAGTTGTTGGTATTTTACTCCCTGATGAATTACCATTTCTTGCATTGATATCAAGAATATGCGCGGTTATCACCAGCGGAAATTCATGTATCGTTATTGTTTCTGAAAAGTCCCCCCTTCCAGCGCTTATATTTTCTGAAATTGCTGAGACAAGCGATATTCCGGGCGGAGTTATTAATATTTTAACAGGATACAAAAAAGAGCTTATTCCTTATCTTGCTTCGCACATGGATGTAAATGCTTTTGATTATGCTGAAAGTAATTCTATCTTTAAGAAAGATGTTCAGACTGCTTGCGCTAATAATGTAAAGAGATTTATATATTCAGCTCACAAGATTTCCACTTCTTATTATAATGATGACCTAAACGAGAACATAATGCAGATACAGAACTTTACAGAGCTAAAAACTGTCTGGCATACTATGGGAATGTAAAGTCAGTCTGAGCGAAGCCGAAGACTGCATTGTAATATGGAAAATTATTATTATGTATATATTTTGAATTGTTCAGACAATACTTATTATGTTGGAATGACAAGTGATTTGCATCGTAGATTTTGGGAACATAATGAAGGTATTTATGAAAATTCTTATACATATTCCAAAAGACCGGTTGTTATGCTTTATACTGAAGAGTATGAAGATATAAATGTGGCTTTAGCAAGAGAAACACAGTTAAAGGGCTGGAGCAGGAAAAAGAAAGAAGCATTGATAAATGGTGAATACTCTGAATTACACAAATTATCCGATTGCAAAAATATTACACACTATAAAAATTTTAGATAAACTTTCCTTAGGCTCCGCTCAGGCTATTTTTATATGAAACTTATTTGGGTATATTGCTGTATATAAGTATAGTAAAAACATAGAAATTTAACAAAGAAATTCAAAAAATAATGCAAAAACGTAAATATCTGATTCCGATTTTCCTGATGTTGATCTCTATAGGGGTATTGGTAGGAATGAAAGTTAACACCGCTGCTTCAGGAGATGATGTATTTGATAACGTCAAGAAATTCAATGAAGCTCTCACATTGGTTCAAAAAAATTATGTTGATGATGTAAATGCAGATAAACTGACTGAAGCCGCTATTAAAGGCATGCTTGCTCAGCTTGACCCGCACTCAACATACATTACAAAGGACCAGCTTAAGCGTATCAACGAAGATTTCCAGGGAAGCTTTGAAGGTATTGGGGTTGAATTTGATATTGTAAATGATACCATAACAATAATTACTCCAATTTCCGGGGGACCATCAGAAGCGCTTGGCATTTTAGCAGGTGATAAGATAGTTAAGATAGATGGCCTTAGCTCGATTGGTATGACAAGGGAAGATGTACCCAAGAAATTAAGGGGTGCAAAAGGCACAAAGGTTACAGTTTCAATTTCACGCGGCGGAAATCCGAATTTAATTGATTTTGACATTACCCGCGATAAAATACCTCTTTACAGCGTTGATGCATCATTTATGATAAATAATGAAGTTGGTTATGCTCGGGTAACAAGATTTTCAGCTACAACGAATGATGAGTTTTCTAAAGCGCTTGCTGATATGAAAAAGCAGGGAATGAAAAAGCTTATTCTTGATCTTAGGAATAACCCGGGCGGATATCTTGACCAGGCTTTTAAAATGGCAAGTATGTTTATTGAAAGAGGCAAGAAAATAGTTTACACTAAAAGCAGAATACCCTCTTACAACGATGAGTATATTTCCGAAGGCGGTGAATATACCAATATTCCTTTGATAGTAATGATTAATGATGGTTCTGCCTCAGCAAGTGAAATTGTTGCAGGCGCTATTCAGGATTGGGATAGGGGACTAATTGTAGGTGAAAATACTTTTGGTAAAGGACTTGTTCAGAGGCAGTATGACCTTTCAGACGGCTCGGCAATGCGAGTTACAACTTCAAGATATTATACTCCTTCCGGAAGGCTGATACAAAAGCCCTATGACGGCAGTGAATATAAAAAGATGCTTGTTAATCAGGATGAAGGTGATAATCTGTTTCATACAAACGATACAAAGGATACAAGCAGACCTACATCTAAAACAATGGGAGGCAGAACAGTTTATGGAGGAGGCGGTGTTACTCCTGATTTCATAGTTAAGCTTGATACACTGACTGAATATTCAGTTCAGCTTCGCAGAATAAATCTGTTCCTTGAATATGCAAATGCATATTTTGATGCTAACAGAGATAAGTTAAAATCAAACTATTCTGATTTTATAAAGTTCAGAGATGATTTCCAAGTATCGCCAAACATGCTTGAAGATTTTAAAGGTCTTGCGGCATCCAAAAATATTCAATTTAATGAAGAACAATGGAACAGGGACCTAGAATTTATT
>JAYTUN010000225.1:0-13188 GCA_043744495.1 Ignavibacteria bacterium | reverse complement strand
CTTCTTATTCAGGTTTACGCAAATCTTGGCATGAATGAAAAAGCGCAAGAAGCGATAAAAATGCGCGATCAGTTAAAGAGTGAAGGTAAATAATTATGCAGCAAACTTCTTCAAACCAAAAAAGTTCCGGAAAAAACAGTTCAAAATGGTTTTGGGGAATTTTCCTCAGTTTATTTCTTCTGGGGATGGTATTTGTTGCAATCAGCTTTTTAGTATTCGCCTCGGCTCTTAAAAGAGATGGAAGCGATTATATTTCTTCAGGCAGCGGAGATAAAATTGCTATAGTTGAGCTTAACGATGTAATAGTATCATCTGATAAAACCGTTGAGCAGATAAAACGCTTCCGTGGCGATAAATCGATAAAGGCTATAATACTCCGCATTAACACACCGGGCGGAGGCGTAGCAGCATCACAGGAAATATATGAAGAGGTTAAGAAAACAAGGGATAGCGGTAAGATAATTGTTGTTTCGATGGGTTCAATTGCGGCAAGCGGCGGTTATTATATAGCAGTTGGTTCAAGCCTGATAATTGCTAATCCTGGTACACTCACCGGAAGCATCGGTGTAATTGCACAGTTTATGAGCATAAAAGATCTTGCAGATAAATTAGGCATTTCGCAAACAACTATAAAGAGCGGTAATCTTAAAGATGCAGGCAGCCCGTTCAGGCAGATGAATGATTCAGATAAAATGTATTTCCAGGATGTGGTTGATAACAGCTTCGGGCAGTTCTTTGATGTAGTTGCAAAGGAAAGAAAAATGGATAAGGAAAAGCTTCTTAAATATGCAAACGGCAGAGTTTTTACAGGACTTCAGGCTAAGGATTATGGTTTAATTGATTCTTTAGGCACGTTTGAGGACGCAATAAGGATAACAGGCAAAATGGCAGGTATTGAAGGTGAGCCGAGAATTGTTAGAGAGAAGAAAAAGTTCTCATTTTTTGAAGAGTTCTTAGGCTCGAAAATTGAAGATGTAACAGATATTAAAGGCAAGCTTTTTGATGAGCCAATACTGCAGTACAAGTTTCAGCCTTAAAATTTTAGGTAAGAAATAAATAATTTACAATTTCATTTATGACAAGAGCAGACATAGCAAACAAAATTGCAAATGCAACAGGCTTAAGCAAAGTTGAAACTGAAACAGTTGTTGAAGGCTTTATTTTATGCGTTATAGATGCGCTGAAGGATCAGGAAAGCATCGAGATCAGGGGTTTTGGCACTTTTAAGGTCAAGGAGCGTAATCCAAGGATAGCAAGGAATCCGAAGACAGGCGCAAAGGTTGAGCTTGGCAGAAGGTTTGTACCTATGTTCAAGGTATCAAAGGAATTCAAAAAGACAGTTAATGATAACTTGCTTGAAAAGTATAACAAAAAAAAATAAACAATTAAATAACTATAATAAATTAAGGAGCAATAAATGCCAAGCGGTAAAAAGAGAAAACGCCATAAAATGGCTACTCACAAGAGGAAGAAAAGACTGAGAAAGAACAGACATAAGAAGAAGGTAAGGTAGTTCTTAGAGTTAAAAGGTTAGAAAGTTGTAAGGTTTAAAGTTAAAAGTATTTTTTATATACCTTAAAGTTTTTTAACAGCCTTAGAGTTTTTTGATGAAATTTGCAAGCATTTTTGATACTATTAAAGATAGTTCAAAAATGCTTTTGCATTTTACTTCATCAATGTATTTTAATTCACTTGCAAGGTATAGCATACTTCTTACTTCTCCGGCACTTCCTTTGGCAATATAAAGGATATGCCTGAATTCATTATTCGTTCTTCTTTCAAACCCTTCTGCAATATTATTCATAACAGAAACACTTGCCCTCAAGATTTGATTCTTAAAACCAAAATCATTGTTATCCTTCATAACACTATACAACATAAGAGTCATTTCTTTAGCATTTTTCCATGCTTCAATATCGTCAAATCTTTCAATTCTCGTTATTAACAATATTTATGATTTATAAATATGTTTATTCTTTTACTTTCAAACCTTATAACTTTCAACTTTACAACTTTCAAACCTTTTAACTTTTAACTTTCAAACCTTCTACTATCTTCTTACCTGGTAATTTGGCGCTTCTTTGGTAACTATTACATCATGCGGGTGAGATTCTTTTAGTCCTGCATTGGTAATTTCGATAAACTTAGCATTCTTTTGCAGATCCGCAATTGTCGCACAGCCGCAGTAACCCATTGCCGCCCTTAAGCCGCCTACCATCTGGTAGATAACATCGCTTAGGGGACCTTTATACGGCACTCTGCCTTCAATACCTTCGGGGACAAGCTTGGATAGCTCTGACTCGGGGTCCTGGAAGTACCTATCACCACTGCCGGCTTTCATAGCTTCAAGCGAGCCCATTCCACGGTACATCTTAAACACTCTGCCTTCATATAATACTTTTTCGCCTGGTGATTCTTCAGTTCCTGCAAGCAATCCGCCTACCATAATGCAATCAGCGCCTGCTGCGATTGCTTTGGGGATATCACCCGTCTGTTTAATGCCGCCATCAGAAATAATTGGGATTTTATATTTTGCCGCAGCGGATACTGCATTGAACACTGCTGTTATCTGCGGCATACCGACTCCCGCAATAACCCGGGTTGTACATATAGATCCTGCGCCAATTCCAACCTTAACTGCGTCAACACCTGCTTTGATAAGATCTAGAGTACCTTCAGCAGTTGCGACATTTCCGGCAATAACATCAATACCAAATTTCTTTTTAATTTCCTTTACAATGTTAATTACACCCTGTGAGTGTCCATGCGCAGTATCAACAACCACAACATCAACGCTGGCTTTTACAAGTGCGGAAACTCTTTCTAATGTATCATTTGCAATACCAACAGCCGCACCGCAAATAAGTCTTCCATGTGAATCCTTAGCCGCAAACGGGTGCTTTTTACGTTTAATAATATCTTTAAAGGTAATAAGCCCCTTAATAATATTGTTCTTATCAACTACCGGCAGCTTTTCTACCTTATACTTTTGCAGAATTCTCTCAGCCTGTTCAAGTGTTGTGCCAACCGGAGCGGTGACGAGGTTTTCCTTTGTCATAAGCTCAGATACTTTTGTCTTTTGGTTAGGCTCAAATCTTAAGTCGCGGTTTGTGAGAACACCGATAAGCTCATTGTTATCGTTAATTACCGGGAAACCGGAAATTTTGTAACGATCCATTAAGCGGTTGGCATCGCCAACGGTTTGGTTGACCTTCAGTGTGATCGGGTCTAGGATCATTCCGCTTTCACTGCGTTTAACACGGTCAACTTCGGATGCCTGCTTTTCAATTGACATATTTTTATGCAGAATGCCGATGCCGCCTTCACGCGCCATAGCAATAGCAAGCTCAGATTCCGTTACGGTATCCATAGCAGCCGAAAGTATCGGGGTGTTTAATGTGATGTTCCTGGTTAATCTTGAGGAGATATTTACGTCCCTTGGTAAGACCTTTGATTTTGCGGGAACGAGCAAAATATCATCAAAGGTGATCGCTTTTGTGATTATTTTTTGTTGTGCCATAGCAAATATAGCAAAAAAATGTTTGAATTAAAAACATATAAGTTTATCTCCATAAAATTATAATGACAATTATTTTTTGACGCAGATTTACACAGATAAATTATGAAAAAGAAAGTAACCTAAACCCTTAAGATGACTTGATTTAAACTAAATAAATGGCAAATTTTATATTATAGGGGGTGGCATTTAGCCGAGTAGGCTAACGTGCTAGCTTTTTTTGCGTTCCAATGTGTTAGAAATTTTAACATTATTGAATAAAAAAAACACCACCTGTGAGATTTGCAAAAAGTTATCTAATAGGAAAAGGCGAGGGATTAGCCCGCCTTAAATGTTTTCACAACGGTAAAACCTTATTGTGATTTGCTTCAAATTGTTAATACAAATATAATAATTATTTATTAAATAGCAAGGAAGATTGTATAATGAAAAAAATTTTAGGTTTAGATATAGGAACAACCTCTATTGGATGGGCTATTGTTGAAGCAACTGAAGAAAAGAAAATAAATGAAAAAACCGGAGAAACAGCTAAATCCGATATTAACAACAAAAGAATTGGAATACATAAGGATGCTGTGGGTGTACGGATTATTCCACAGAATAGTGACAATATTAAATCCTTTACAGAAGGTAAAAAGTTGAATGTCGGCAAAACCAAAACACCTACCGAAAATCGTAGGCAAAAACGAGGAAGCAGGCGAATGAATAACCGTTATAAAATGCGCAGAGAAAAACTAATACATGTTTTAAAGTACCTTGAAATGCTACCAGATGGTGCAAATTTTAAAATGAAAAATGATGATGGTACTTGGACTGAAATTAGAACAAACAGTAATTTATATACTAACAAGAAAGGTGAAAGAGGAAAAAACAATGACATAGGCAGAACACTTTATAAATTAAGAGATAAAGCATTAATTGAGGAAATTACGTTGCAAGAATGGGGTAGAACAATTCTGCACCTCAATCAACAAAGGGGATACAGCAGTGACAGGTTTAAAAAAGATGAAACTGAGAAGTTTGACTATTTAAGCGGAATCGTTACTTATGTTTCTGAAAAACCTCTTTTAATAAAATATGATGATGAAACTGAATCATCAGAAATAATACCTGAGAAGAAAGATAATATTATTTGGCAAAAATATGCTGTAACAATAAAATTCGATGAACCCATTAAAGAAACAGATGAAGATGATAATGAAATAAGCACCGAGTTGATCAATGGTAATGTTTACACAAGAGAACTAAAATTTTTAAAAGACTCGCCTGTTACATTCAGATATAAAACCTACAAAAAAGAAACAAAAATAGAATATGTAAATCCGAACTCAAATGACTGGAGATCTCGATACAAACTCTTAAATCAGACACTTGATGAATGGTGTACGAATGGAGGGACACCTGGCTCCTATTTCTATCAAAAATTTTATGTGGAAAAAAGTGTTAATTTTGACCGCATACGCAACAATGTTGTAAACAGAGATTGGTTTGAAAATGAGTTCGATAAAATTTTTGATATACAATTTGAACAGCATAAATCACATTTCGATAATATTGTAATTGAAGATGTATTTGCTGTTGCTTTTAAAGACGAAAGAATTTTAAATGAAGTAAAAAAGAAATATGGACTAAAAGAGCAATTACGATTTTTAATAAAAGATAAAATCATATACTACCAGCGTCCCTGGCAGCAGAGCAAAAATAAAGGTGAATGCAGGTTTGAAAAAATTCCTAACATTAAAAAGAAAAATGATGGAAATGTAATTCCATGGCCGGATGGAAAAAAACATTTTAAAGGGAGAACTGTTATTCCGCGTAGTCATCCATTATTTCAAAAATTCAAAATATGGCAACAGATTAACAATGTTCGGTTATGGTATCACCCTATTAATAAAAAACCATATGAACTCATGAGTAATTCTGGATTATGTTTAGAGCTTTTAGAAAAATATCCTCATGAAATAAAAGAACTACTTTATCTGAAATTACAGGAAAATAAAGAGGTATCTTGGAGAACATTTGTAAATAAGACATTTAATCTTGACTTGAGAATCAATAGAGATGAGAAAAAGAAACCTAATAAAGATGATGCTTTCTATTCTGTAAACTTCATCAAAATTACAAAAAACAGAAAAGAGCAGGATAATAAATTAAAAGGCAATACAACACTTATATCAGTTAAAGAAATACTAAAAAATGCTGTTAATGAAGAATGGTATCATGCTTTACATATTGAAACAGGTATTACAAACTTGGAGTTACTATGGCAATTGATATATGACATTTCAATTTCAAGCTCAAATAATATAGCTAAGTTAATCCGCGAAAAACATTTCCCTGAGCTGAACGAATATTCAGAGATATTAGCTAAAATACAATTTTCAGATAGTGGAATGGGTTCACTTTCTGCCAGAGCAATAAGAAATATTCTTCCCTTAATGAATAACGGTATGGATACAACTGATAAAACCAAAGCAAAAATTAATTCACTCATAAGTTTAAATAGCAGTGAAGAAGAAAAGGATAAACCGGAAGAAGAAAAATTAAGCTGCATAAGAGATTTTGTTTCTGATAAGAATGCAAGAATAAAACTTTCTCATTTTAAATCGTCTGATAATTTTAAATATCTGAATTATTGGGAAGCTGTAGCGGTAGTGTATGGTAGTCATTCAAGCAAAAAGATAAAACAGGTTGACAAGCTGGAACGAGTGAAAAGTCATTCAATGAACAACCCCATTGTAGAAAAGATAGTAAACGAAACGCTGATGCTGGTAAATGAACTAAAACATAAATACGGATTTGATGAAACACGTATTGAACTATCAAGAGAATTAAAATCCTCCATTGATGAAAGAGAACAAATGTGGGAGGCAATGAAGAATAATAGGGAAAAAATTGAAAGAGCAAAAGCAATGTTGAGGGAATTAACAAAAGAGGATACAAAAAATAAGTTAAACCTTGACACAAATAACAATAACAATTTAGACAAAATAAAAATTATCGAAGATGTTGTTTCTAAACTCAAAGGCAAGGAGCATGAAGAAAAAAAGAAAGAATTTAAAGTTGACGAACCTTCAAAAGCTGAGTTGACAAAATATCTGCATTATCTAGAACAAAATTTTAGATGTCCATACACCAATCAACCTATAAGTTTAAGTGAGGTGTTTTCAAAACATAAAAAGGTAGAGTTAGAACACATCATTCCCAAAGAAAGATATTATGATAACTCTTATAGTAACAAAGTAATTACCTGGACTGAAATTAACTCTCTAAAAGGAAACAGAACTGCATATGAATTCATTGTAAGTAAAAGAGAGAAAGATAATGTTAATTTAGCAAATGGAAAAACTGTTAACTTGGTAGCAAATGATAAATGGGAGCAGCATATAAAAGAAATGTTTCCTAAAGGAAGAAAACAACGCAACCTTTTATTAAAAGAAATATCTGAAGATCCGATTGAAAGACAATTAAAAGAAACACAATATATTAATAAAAAACTAAAAGAAGAATTAGAAAATATTTGTCCGGAAAGAGTATGGACAACAACAGGTAAAGTAACTGATATATTAAGAGAACGGTGGCATCTTAATGATTTAATGAAAGATTTAATGCGTGAAAGATTTGATAAATTTGAGATATCTGTTGCAAAGGGTAAAACTGAAACTTTTTCGTTAATACAACCAGAAAGGGTTGATAAGGAAACTGGAGAAATAACCCCAGAAAAGTTTGAAGGATACTCGAAACGACTTGATCACAGACACCATGCTTTGGATGCTATAATTATTGCCTGCACCAAACAATTTCATATTCAATACCTAAATCTTCTAAATCAGATTAACTCAGCAGACCAGGAAAGTGATGATGAAAAAAAGAACAAATACAATGAGATAAAAGAAGATGTATGCGTAGGCAATAGCAGTACTAAATTTAATACCCCATGGGACAAGGAAGATTTTATCCCGAAAGTCAAAGAAGCATTGGAAAATGTTGTAATATCGCACAAAAACGTCCGACTGCTCATTAGCCCATCAAAGCACCGTAACGGAAAATTGCCATATAACCAAAAAGTGGCTTCAATAAGAGGTGAACTGCATACTGAAACAAACTATGCAAAGCGTAACTACTATCAGGGTGAAAAGGGAAAAACAGATATTAATAACATTATTAAAGAATTACTAATAAGAAAATATGATAACCAAAATCAAACAATGATTGGGAAACGCTCCTTTACCATACTGATTAAAGAATATATTTTTAAAGAAAAGTATCAGAAAGAAGTAATTCCAGTTTTCGAAATGTTTGATAACCTGATACTAAATGTCAAAATAGAGAAAAAAACAGACGAGAACAGCATATCAATTCTGCAAAAGAAAATACTCAAACATATTGAAGAGAGAAAAATATTATTTAATCATAAAGAAAACAAACCGCTTGAATGGTTGACTGTATTTGCTAAAAAAAATGCTTCTGCCCGCCCTTTAGGTTTGGAAATGAATTTAAATGATGCAAAAATACTTAACGATAAAACTGGAATTTCTGATCCACGTATTAAAAGACTTGCTTCATACAGATTAAATTACATAAACAAAAAACTTGAAAAAGTAAATGCAGAGAAACTAGATAAAAAAGAGAGCGATGCAAAGAAATCTGTAATAAAAGCTACTAAGCTTTATAGCAATTCCATATATGAGGTGAGAATAAAGAAAGGTGAAAATGAGTTTGAATGGATTGAGCTGAATAATTTTACAACTAATATGTTTGATAAAATTAAATACGCAAAACCGAAAACAACAAATGCGGTAAAAGAAATACTTAAGCAGATATGGAAAGAAAGAAATAACAGTTTTGGTGATTATTTTGCAAACCCAATTTTTCTTTCTAAAACTCCAATTCCCATTAAGAAAGTACGCCAATTAGCCTGGGTATCAGATTTATTCGAAATCAAACCGAGGAAATATGTCAATGCCTCAGATACGTTTATGGCTTATATTTTCATGCCTAAAAAGGGTAATGGTGAGATTGAGAATTTAGTAGAAGAACTTAAGTTTGCAAAGAAATCTAATGATTCGAAAAAGTTACATGAAATAGTAAAGAAACTCGATATATTTGGTTATAAGGTTATTGAAAAGAACGATAAAGTAAATATTGTAATTACGAGAGAAATAAAAATTCTAAAATTCTTAGAAGCAGTTAATATTATTAATCTATTGAAACCTAATAAGATTAAATATTCTGAATTAATTAATAACCCGGATATTAACAAATACGATTTAGCATTCACAATCGCCAAAAGTGATTTGGTTTATTTACCGGATAGAGCATTATCGCAAGAGGAAATTAGAGCAATTGATTGGAAAAACTTTAAAGAGATATCAAATCATCTTCATATTGTAAAAGACATTAATCCAAGTCAACCACAAAGTTATTTCATGTTTCAAAAACATACTCAATCTGATGAAATTACTTTTAATGAAACCGATGCCAAAAACATTTTCAATAATCCTGAACTTAAAGCACAAACTGAAACTGAAAAATACGGTAATGCATTTTACAGAGATAACTGCATAAAAGTTTTTACTGACAAACTTGGCAAAATAGTTGTTCCTTACTGGGTATTTCCAAATGGATGTTGGGATAAGAAAAAGGCAAAGGAACTTGGTTTAATTACTAACGATGATTAAAAAAACTCTCTATTTCGGCTCGCCTGCTTACCTTAGCTGTAAACAGGAACAGTTAATATTAAATTCACGTGATTTTTGTTCCCGCCGCAGAGTCGGGGAAAATCTTCGCAGAGTTGAGCATTTATCAACACATAAAATCTGCCCCAGATTGCCCGGGGCTACGCATAGCTGTTTTATGCAGTTTATGTTAAATTATTCCAACCGTGAAAATCGAAAATATGACTTTCGATTTTCACGGTTAATTTATATATTTGTTTTATGATAAAAAGATATAAAGCAAAAGAATTAATTAAACTTCTAAAGTATAACCCCGCTGCTGTTTTGCTTGGTCCCAGACAGGTTGGCAAAACTACACTTGCTAAACAAATTGCAGGATTGCATAAAAATAATTCTATCTATCTTGACCTCGAAAATACTCAAGACCTCAGAAAACTTGATGACATACAGTCTTTTCTTGATAGGTATATAGATAAACTTGTTATCATTGATGAAATACAGGTAATTCCCAAGCTTTTTAGGGAATTAAGACCGGCAATTGATAGTAAACGAAAACCTGGAAGATTTCTTTTGCTTGGTTCTGCAACACAATCGCTTGTAAAAGGTGTATCTGAATCCCTGGCAGGTCGTATTGCCTATTTGGAACTATCTCCATTTAATCTTCTAGAAGCAACACCCAAACCATCCAGTCAAGAAAATCTTTGGTTAAAAGGCGGCTTCCCGCCATCCTTATTAGCAGATAATTTAACTGTTTCGATGAGCTGGCGAAGGGCATTTTTGAAAAGCTATATTCAAACAGAACTTGCAAATTTATTTCATGTTGAGCTAACGCCTTCAACAATACAAAATTTCTGGCAGATGCTTGCGCATTACAATGGCGGAATATGGAATGCAAATACTTTTGCCAATTCTCTTGGCGTTACAGCCCCAACCGTCAGGCGATATCTTGATTATATGGAAGGCGCTTTTCTTGTAAGGCGGCTGGCGCCCTGGTTTGTAAATACTCGTAAGAGAATTGTTAAATCTCCTAAAGTGTATATAAGAGATAGCGGGATTCTTCATGCATTGCTTAATATTGATGGGGCAAATGAATTATATGGACATCCGGGGGCTGGAAATTCATGGGAGGGGTTTGTGATTGAACAAATTTCTCAAATCTTACCTGAAAATTTTCGTTTGTTCTACTACCGAACTCATCACGGAGCAGAAACAGACTTGATACTGGTAAAAGGATTAAAACCGGCAGCAGCAATAGAAATAAAACTTACAAATGCTCCCGTTATTTCAAAAGGTTTTTATGAATGTATAGCTGATTTAAAAACCAAAAACAACTATATAATAACACCAGGAAGCGATAACTACGAAACCAATAAAATTCAAATCTGTTCATTAAATTTATTT
The DNA here is from genome assembly GCA_043744495.1 of Ignavibacteria bacterium. Classification (GTDB taxonomy): domain Bacteria; phylum Bacteroidota; class Ignavibacteria; order Tepidaquicellales; family OLB5; genus OLB5. The sequence goes on along the minus strand of JAYTUN010000225.1, from coordinate 2,592 downwards.
CTGAAACATGTGCTTCAGAAAATTATAATACAGCAAAGTTTAACAACTTAAAAGAAATTAAATCATAAATGATTAAGAAAACTCTCTATTTCGGCAGCCCGGCATACCTTACCTGTAAACAGGAACAGTTAATAATTGACATCAGACCAGAGCAGTTTGAGCTAAATTTTATTGACTACACCGAAAAAGATACACGGTATGATGAACGCAAAAAGTTTACGACCCCCTTATCCGGCACAGCCGGACACTCCCCCTCAATTAGGGGGAGACAAACAATACCAATTGAAGATATTGGAGTGATAATTATTGATCATTACGGAGTTGTTATATCACAGTATTTAATAAGCTCACTTTTGGAAAATAATGCTGCTGTAATTATATGCGATACATCACACCACCCTACGGGAATGTTCTTAAATTTATCAGCTAACAGCATTCAGTCAGAAAAATTCCGCGCTCAGATAGACGCCTCACTTCCTTTAAAAAAGCAAATGTGGCAGCAAACCATAAAGGCAAAGATATTAAACCAATCGTTAATTTTAAAACAACTGGGTATTGAAACGGGTAATATGATACAATGGATAAGGGATGTAAAAGCAGGCGATACAACGAACCTTGAAGCAAGAGCCGCCGCATTTTACTGGAAAGCAATTTTTGCTGAAAATATTGATTTTTACAGGTCAAGAACCGGACCGCATCCTAATAACCTTTTAAACTATGGGTATGCGATCTTAAGGGCAATTACAGCAAGAGCGCTTGCTGCATCAGGGTTACTGCCTACACTTGGAATTCATCACAGGAATAAATATAACGCCTATTGCCTTGCTGATGACATAATGGAGCCATACAGACCTTTTGTTGACAGAATAGTTTGCGAAATTTCATCTAATGGCACAGAGCCGGAAGAGCTTACACCGCAAAATAAAAAAAGACTCCTTGAAATTGCCTCGATCGATATTTTTATTGATGGTGAAAAAAGCCCGTTAATGGTAGGTATGCAAAGAACAACAGCAAGCGTTGCAAAATGTTTTGAAGGTAATGCAAAAAGTTTACTTTATCCTGAAATAATTTAATTATCCGATTATGTTGTCAGCTGTTGAACTCATTATCACACACCCCGTCTTCACCTTCGGTGAATCCACCCCTCTTGAGAGGGGAATTGCTTTTTCTAAAACGTCGAGTCAGGGTTACTGCCTACACTTGGAATTCATCACAGGAATAAATATAACGCCTATTGCCTTGCTGATGATATAATGGAGCCATACAGACCTTTTGTTGACAGGATAGTTTGCGAAATTTCATCTAATGGCACAGAGCCGGAAGAGCTTACACCGCAAAATAAAAAAAGACTCCTTGAAATTGCCTCGATAGATATTTTTATTGATGGTGAAAAAAGCCCGTTAATGGTAGGTATGCAAAGAACAACGGCAAGCGTTGCAAAATGTTTTGAAGGTAATGCAAAAAATATTCTATACCCTGAACTTCCTTTAATTTAGGTTCTATACTTTAAACCTGACAGGTTTTTAAAACCTGTCAGGTTTGCTGTTAGATTTGGTTTGCCGTTAGATCAGGTTTGCCGTTAGATTTGGTTTAAATAGTTTCAAATAATTATTTATTACATACTATGAAAAGCAAAAAAACAATAAATAAATATCCCATCCCCTTTGGGGATGGCGAGTGGGGTCATTATGAAATTAGACGAATACAGAATTATGTGGATATTTGTATTTTTTGACCTTCCAACAGATACCAAAAACGATTTAAGGAACTATACCCGTTTCAGAAAAGGTATAATGAAAGATGGTTTTGATATGTTTCAATTTTCAATTTATGTAAGGCACTGCCCTAGCAGAGAAAATAGCAATGTTCATGTAAAAAGGGTAAAATCAGTGCTCCCGCCTAAAGGGCATGTTGGCATTTTAAGGATAACAGATAAGCAATTTGGCGAAATTGAGATATTTTACGGGAAAAAGAAGGAGGAAGTTAAGGCTCCACCTCAGCAATTGGAATTATTTTGACTTTTTGCCCTTACTTAAAAATATTGTGTCAATTAAAAGCGGTGTCAGGTATAATACCTGACTCTACGTTAAAAATAGTCTGACCCCTCCCCAGCCCTCCCCAAAGGGGAGGGAGACTTAAAACCCAGCATCGAAATTAAAATGAAAAAGCCGTCCCAAAATATAGGGACGGCTTAATTCTTTAACGATTTTTCTGACGATAAAATGACTGTAAGTATGTTGTTTATAATGACGATACAGGTATCAGGTTATAACAAATATCGTCAAAGAACAATTTGAAAGCAAATCACAACTAAATTGTTGAATGCCCTTAATGCCATATAGTTATAACAAATATCGTCAAAGAACAATTTGAAAGCAAATCACAACTAATGTTGAAGCTGGACAATATTAGATCTGGTTATAACAAATATCGTCAAAGAACAATTTGAAAGCAAATCACAACAGACAGCGAAGCAGGGCAACAAGGCACTTTGTTATAACAAATATCGTCAAAGAACAATTTGAAAGCAAATCACAACCACAGGTTGAAAGGGTATTGGAAATTCTTAGTTATAACAAATATCGTCAAAGA
>JAYTUN010000224.1:0-13228 GCA_043744495.1 Ignavibacteria bacterium | reverse complement strand
CTGAAGCTAAATATATTTTCATTAATAATACACGAGTTAATACTCGTAGTTAAAATAAAAACAATGATTTGCAAGCTGAGCGGTCAACTTGAGTAAATATATAAAAATCATGAAAACAATGTATTGAAAGATAAACCGGATAAATGGGAAGCAACACCGGGCAATTTGCTGCTGATTATGGTGAAGGCTATACAGGAATTGAAGTCCGAAAAAGATACAGAGATAGCAGAATTGAAATCAGAAAACGATGAATTAAAAGAAAAGATTGTTAAGTTTGAACAAATGCAGACAATGCTTGATGGTGAGATAGAAAAGCTTAAATCGAATGCGATGAAAACAAAAGAAATTAAACTGACAAATAAATAACTATTCCGGTTATGTATCCCCCTTTACAATGGGGACTGATAGAAGGCAAAAGCATTTATGTTAAATCCCTCTTGCATCATAGTCCCCTTTACAATGGGGACTTATAGAAGGCAAAAGCATTTATGTTAAATCCCTCTTGCATCATAGTCCCCCTTGAAAGGGGGAAGATAGCTTTAGTCTTCGTAATGCTTAAATTAATCTTTGAATTTAAATTTACGATAATCATAGATGGGGATTTTCTAATTACTCCATTTTTCATTTATATAATCATAAATTATCTGCAATTTATCCCTTAATATTAAAGAATAAATGAAAAATTCCGACAACATAGATTTCTCCAAAATACAATTTATTCTAATGGATCTTGACGGTGTACTGACCGATGGCTCTATTTATTACACCGGCAATAACGAAATGATAAAAGCGTTCAATGCACATGATGGATTCGGCATCAATCGCGGCAGGGAATTTGGGCTCAAATTCGCAATCATTTCAGGTATGAGTGCCGCTGCAAACGAAATGCGAGCGAAAAGACTTAACATAGAAGAGCTATACCAAAATTGCAGCGTTAAAACCGAAGCGGCCAACGAAATAAAAGATAAGTATAATCTAACTGATGAAAACCTGTGCTTTATGGGTGATGATGTATTCGATATTCCATTATTACATCAGGTAGCCTTTTCCACCTGTCCCCCTGAAGCAATTGAAGAAGTCCGCAATGAAGTGCATTACATCACAAAAGTTTCAGCAGGCAGAGGATGCGTGAGGGAAGTGATAGATATGATATTGCACAAACAAAATAAATTATAAGCCCTCCCCTTGGGGAAGGTTGGGTTGGGTCTTTCCGCAAGCAGGGAAAGATATTACCGTCAAAACCTTCCCGCACTTCGTGCATTAAGGCAAGGCTTTCTTCGCTAACGCTTCGGAAGTCAGGCGTGAAATGTCAAACGAGAAATTTACAAATAACCATTAACAGACGACATAAATAATAATTTTTCTCATTTTTAAACAGCCCACGGATTTCGTTTTCGTAGAGTTTCTTCACAGAATGACTCTGCAATAAAACAAATAAAAAAGTAGCTCCAAGCTCCTATTTTATATTTTGAAATCAGATAAAGCCTGATTGAAACCTGCCTTTGGCGTAGCTCGGAGTAGTCCCGCACTTTCCTGACTTTATGTTGCTTGGCAGGATAAAAAGCGGGGAGTATTTTTTATTTTTTAATTACATCATTCTAAATACACCTGTATCGTATATGAAGCATTCCCGCGTGTTCCGCCAATAATAATTTCATAATCACCCGATGAAGGAAGGCTGCCTTCCCACCTCATAGCATCATCAAACTCTCCTGAGCCCAATAAGTAATATCCCGTTTCCCTGTCAACTATCTGGAATACTGCATTATTTTCTATCGACATTATCGTTAAAATCATATACTGGTTCTTATTTGCACCGACAAGATATGTATCTCTTTCACCCCTTATAACTCCGCCTTCAACGGTAGCAGAGCTTTCACCTTTTTTGAATTTTATCCTCTTATTTGTAACCTGTGAGCTTGTACTGAATGTTAACAAAAAAACAAAAACCAACGCCAGCAGAGTATTCAGATTTTTCATTTAATGATATTTTTTTTATTATTACTCTAAAAAAAACAGAGACAGTTCATAAACTGTCTCTATAAAACAAATGGTGCGTTGGGCGAGATCTTACCCAACGAACTTCGTTATAATTATACTTATCGATAACAGCACGCCAAACATCAGCGTAAGCTGAGCTGTCATTGCATCAAGCATTGCTATCTTTCCTGTATCTTCTATCTTAACGCCCTTTATCATATTCATGTTCTTTAACGCAATGGGCAGTGATAAAAATACAAGCAGCGCCCATACAGAAAGCACATTAAACACAACTAGAAGAACAACCGTAATATATGAACCGACAATTAAAAATACATATTCGCCTTTTGCGAAACCCTCACCAAATACTGTTGCCAGTGTTTTGATGTTCGCCCTGCGGTCATTGATAATATCGCGAAGATTGTTTGCTTGTAATATTCCGGTAACAAGAAGTCCAAGCGGAATAGAAATAAGCGCTGCGGAAACTGAGAACTGTCCCGTTAATGCGTAAAGCGTTCCTGTAACAATTGCGGGACCGTATAACAGGAAAATAAATAAATCACCAAGGGCAACGTATTTATAGCCTATCGGCCTGCCTGTGTAAAAGAATCCGCCTACTATACCAACTATTCCAAGCCACAATACCATCATGCCTCTATCAAGTATTATAGGTAACCCGAACAGAACAGCAAGTGCGAAAAGTATCATCCCGAAACGGAACATTTCCTTTGCGCTTAACAAACCATCAGGCAAAACTCTTGAACCGCCAAGAGTGCCTTTTGCGTCAACTCCGTGTTTAAAATCATCAACATCGCTTATTACGTTTGAACCTGCGTGTAGGAATAAAAGTGAAATCGCTATAAATGGCATTAACCACCATGTTATCTGTGTGCCGTATAATAAAGCTAACATTGCTCCAAGCAGGCAGGGAATAAGTGATGCCGGAAACGAAAATGCCCTTACCGCCTGGAAATATACCTCGCCTTTTGATAAAGGTTTAGCAGGTGAATCATTTTTGGATGATGAAGCATTCTGAGCCTCTTGCATATTTTGAATAGAATCCTTTCTTCCTGTCAGACTTCAAAGGTCTGTTCAAAATTATTAAAATGTTTTTTTTTAATTCAAATATCGGTATTACCAAAAAAGACTTTTTGAAATCTTATCGGTTAAACGATACAGATATCGTCAAAAATAATGATTTTTTATCTAAGGTTAAATTGAAAAATTAGGAAGCATCTAAAGGCATATAAAATATAAACTTATTCTGCTATGCCAACTCCTTTAATTTACCTGAAACAAACTTATGCAGCACACTGGATACCAGTGTTTGATATGGCATACCTTCCTCTATAGCCCTGGCTTTTAACATATCCAGATCTCTTTTGGCTATACGGATATTCATTCTTTGATCTTTCAGCAAAGTATTTTTTGCTGTTTTTTTAAGCCGGTTCTTAATAGCATTTATATTTTTAACGCTTTTCCATTTTCCGTTCTCGATACTCTTAATTAATTTCGCTTCTTCTTTATCTGTTTTCATTGTCTTTGTTATCCTTCCTTAGATAAATATTTGTATATTTTCTGCTTGGAAAAATTGTTTTAAAAAAATATTCACTTTCTTTATTCACAGTTGGCACCGCGTATGCATAATTTTCGAATTCTATTACAATAACAATTTGATCTTTATATTGTTTAGACGGGTTATCAAGTACATCCAATACATCATTATTTTCTATAGCAATTACAACATCCTCAAAAGATATTCCTCTGTTCTTTTTAAGTATGTAGTTCTTGTCATTATTCCAGTTAAATACCATTTTTCAAAATTAATTGAACGTGTGCCTAATGTCAATACACTTTTATTACGCGTTGGAGTTTATCCATCTTTTGCCGGAGGCTATTATAATGGTGATTTTCTCAATTGTTAATTCATTAATACTACTATTTAAAAATATATATAATATTGAGATATATAATCAAAATTAACGTATTGTTAAATACTGACTTTGCATCATCTTAACTAAAGGTTTAAATTAATTTGACAAAAATCATCAAAAAAACTGATATTCATCGCTTTCTGGATTGAATATTTTTACTTTTCACTCTATTATTGTAACAAGTTTTCGAAAACTAATATATTAACATAACTTATGGAAGATGTAAAAACAGTTTCACACACAATTTTTCCACCCGCAGGTAAATGGAATGAAGCTTGTGAGAAATCACATTCAATATTCCCACCGGCAGGAACCTGGGATGCTGCCAACGAAAAATCACATTCGATATTTCCTCCGGCAGGTTCATGGGATAACGCTAATGAGAAATCTCATTCAATATTCCCGCCCGCAGGTTCATGGAATTAATTGTTTAACACTTTTTTCCTCTGCCGCTAGCCGGCAGTAAGCCTTGAGTAAATTATCTCAGGGCTTTTTTAATTTATAAATTATTAAACCTCACCCCTCGACGAGTTGATGGGTGAGGTTTCAAACCATATGAACAGAAAAGAACTCATAAAACTAAAATGCGATCTCCTTATCAACGGTCTCCGTTTAAATGAGATGCGCAATGATTTAATAAAGCAACAGGGATGGGAAGAAGAGCGCGCTAAGCGGTTCCTACCTGCCGAGCTTAAGCTGCCCAAAGAAGTTTTTGTGCAGGTACGCGAAAATACCGAAGCAAATTTCAGGCTGAGAATAATAGAAAACAACCTGGTTATTCAGGATAAAGCCTCAAATGTAATTTGCACCTCTGATTTTGTTTCCCTTCCGCCGTTTGCTTCACAAAAAACAGGCGATGACAAACTATTCAGTGATATTGTTGTTTATAACGGAACGTGTAATTTAAATTTCACCTGGAACTACTTCTGCGATTACTTCCGCACTAAAACAGCGTGCCGCTTCTGTAACTTAACGCCGGCACAGGATTTTTATCCCGAAGAAAACATAACAAATTCATTTAAAAATGCTAAGCAAATTGCCGATGTAATTGAGACCGCGAAAAAATATCACGCAGACCCAAAGGCAATTTTAACACGCGGCACCCCAACCGATAATAACGGGCTCGGCGGCACTGTTCAGATACTTGAAGAGCTTGCTAAACGTTTTCCGTTTTCGGGACATAATAACAGGACAAAAGTTCTGTTTACAATTTCACCGACTACAAACATTGATGATGTTAAGCTGATGTATGAAATGGGAATGCACTCAGTATCGTTTAACTTTGAAGTGTTCGATAAAGGCTACTGGAAAGCAATCGTTCCCGGGAAAGATAAGTATATAGGCAGAGATCTATGGGAAGCGTCATTAATTGAAGCAGTAAAATATTTCGGTGAAGGCAGGGTATTTTCTGCTATGATTGCAGGACTTGAACCGCGCCAAACGCTTCTCGAAGGCGTTCAGTGGTGCGCTGAAAGAGGTATTATACCCATCGTTGTTCCTTTTAGTCCCGAAACAGGCAGCCAGTTCGAAGGCTTCCGTCCGCCAACGCACAAATGGATGATGGAAACAACCATTGCAGCAGCAGATATACTGCTGAAAGAAATGCCTCTTGTTGGAACTGAAGACTACTGGAAAAATGAAGCGCCAATTTGCGCTGAGTGTTTTACCGGCGGATTTTTATATGATATTGTAAAAGAAAATGCCGGCTTGACTGATTATCATAGCGGGCATGAATTAAGTAAAACCATCATCCTGAGCGAAGCGAAGGATACAATCAGCTTAAATTAAAATTATCAATAACAACAATAGCTATGTCCGGATTAAAAAAATATTCTATGTGTTTTTTAAATAAAATTTTTTTATTATTTATAAATAGATCCTTCACTTCGTTCAGGATTAGATAATGACACTAGACGACTCAATACGACTAAAGACCGAGCTCCTCCTCGAGGGGCTCACAATTTCCGATGACGCAATGGCGACTGTCGGGCATGGTGGACTTGAAAAAGTTTTCTGGGTGTTCGAAATGACACCTGTTACTCACCAGGGCTCAGGCGATGGCACGCGTCCCCTGCCAAACGATATGCTTCTGCCATACGGTCTGTATGTTGATGTGCGTTATAATCCCGCTTCGCCTTTCATGGTTAACCGCTCAGGCGAAACAATTGTTCTGCTGAAAAATAATAAAGAGCTTTGCGAAGTGCGCTGGCCCACTCGACCCGATTTCTACGATAAAAAAACACGAAGCGGCGAGATGATGAAAAAAATCGCCTCTATGCGGGGTGATTGCGGCTTAAGAGTTTGCTTTGATAACGCATGCAATTACTTTGCTAAAGGCGAGCAGTGTAAGTTCTGCAATATTGTTCCCGCAAGGCAAAGAAACCGCGATCACGTTGTTACTATTAAAGAAGCCGAAGATATTTACTATGTTGTTAAGGAAGCGATAATTGATAACCCCGTTTGCTCGCACTTAGCTATGACAGCAGGCGCAGCAAAAGATGACGGGCTTGGAAATCTGCCTGAGATACTTGAAAGATTAAAACCACTTCTTGCAGAAAAACATTTTCCCATAGTTACCGCAGTTACCGCGACAAGAAATAAAGAAGAGACAGAGTATCTTTGCTCTACCGGAATAAGTTCCGTTGCATTTAATCTGGAAATTTGGGACGAAAAATTATTTAATGAAATTTGCCCGGGCAAAACAAAACGAGTTGGTCGTGAGCGCTGGATCCAATCGCTAAAAGAAGCCCGTGACCTCTTAAAGCCGGCAAGAGCATTGAGCAGTTTTGTTGTTGGGCTTGAACCCGAAGATTCTGTACTTGCCGGAATTGATTATCTTTCCTCCGAAGGGATATTTCCTATAATGAGCCCGTTTCTTCCAATGGTCGGTACAGAGTACGAAGGCAAACAGGCGCCACCCGCTGATTTAATTTGGAGTATTCACGAAAAGGCAACTGAAATTATTTTCAAAAACCTGCCCGATGCATTCTGTGATGAGATTTGGGAGGGCGATATCGGCATCTGCCCAAGCTGTACAACTACAAAATTATTCTTTGATTTTATGAGAAGGATTGTCCCCAGAGAAAACCCCCGCCGGATTTTATCCCCCAAAAGCGTTGAAGCATTTGTGTGAAATTGTAGCGAGGACATTTGGAATATCCCGTATTTATGAGGACTTATCTGTGCTTTGCAGTAATAAATATTTTTAAGTTTAGAGAATAAAACATTTTTACCTTTTTCACTTTTCATTGTTCATTACTCATTACTCATTGTTAATTGTTACTCAGTGTTTCGCCCTCTTCTCATCCGTTCTCTCTAAAAACTGCCGTACTATCGGATCATTGGTTACTCTAAGTTCTTCTGGAGTTCCGTTAAAATGAACCCCCCCGCCATACATCATTGCGACTTTGTCACCAATTTCATACACTGTAAAAATATCATGTGTAACTATAATAGAGGTTACCTTTAGCAGCTTGTTTTGTGCAACGGAATCCATCAGCTCGTCAATTGTTTCGCTTGTTATCGGGTCAAGGCCGGTTGTTGGCTCATCATATAATATGTATTGTGGATTTGTTGCTAGCGCTCTTGCCAAACCAACACGCTTTCTCATACCGCCGGAAAGCTCCGACGGCATTAAATTCTCAGTCCCGGGCAAATTCACCAGTCCCAGCTTCTCGGTTACTATTCTGCTTATCTCTGCCTTATGCATTAATGTGTTTTCACGCAGCGCGACGCCAACATTATCGCCTACTGTCATAGAGTCAAATAGCGCCGCACTCTGAAAAAGAAATCCAAACTTTTTCCTTATGGTGTAGATTTCCTTTTCGTTCATTTTTGTTATGTCTTCACCGTCAATTAATATATGACCCTCATCCGGTTTAAGTAACCCAACAATATGTTTAAGCAAAACGGATTTACCGCATCCGCTTGCGCCTATAATAACCGTTGTCTTGCCTTCTTCAATAGTAAGATCAACACCGCTTAATACTTGCTTCTTCCCGAAACTCTTTTTTAAATTTTTTATTTCAATCATAATAGTTACAATTAGCAATAAACAATTAACAATTAACAATTAGCAATTAACAATTAGCAATTAACAATTAACAATAAAAAGCAAAGATATTACTTTGATGAGTTAATAATTGAATAAATAATTTTACATAATTCGTCAGCATCATTAAGTAAATTTCTGAAAATTAGTTCCTGTTGTTTTGATTTGACCTGTGTGTCAATGATCAATCTTATCCAAAATTTGCATTCCCTTGCTTCCTTATATGAGATGCTTAACTTGTGAATAAAATCTTTTTTTGAATACCCACCTTGCGATTCTTCTATATTTGCCCAACTGAGGTCCCGGCTCTTAATAATTGTTTTATTAAAACATATGCTTCAATTGCTTTGTTCAAACCTAGAACCGCTTTTATTGTATTGACTGCGAATTTATAACTCTTTTCTAAGACAACATTATTCTTCATATAATAATTAAGTATTGTTCACTGTTAATTGTTAATTGTTAATTGATTTCTCACAACCTCAAGTGCCATCTTCGCCATTATGTCCTTATTCCTAAAACGGTCTTTTGTGAATATAAAATCCTTCGCAAAAGTTACTTTCTTATCGCAGTATCCTATCCAAACCAGCCCTACGGGCTTGCCGGGTCTTGCTCCGCCCGGGCCAGTAATTCCCGTTACCGAAATTCCAATATCAGTTTTAGAGCGCTTCTTTATTCCCGCAGCCATTTCAAGGGCTGTTTGTTTACTTACCGCTCCGTAATTTTTTATCGTTGCAGCCCTCACGCCAAGCAGCCTTATTTTTGCTTCATCGCTGTAGCTTACAATTGCATCCATTACGTAATCAGAGCTTCCCGGAATATCCGTCAGCTTATTTGCCAGAAGACCACCTGTGCACGATTCAGCCACTGCAATTGTGAGCTTTTTCTTCTTCAACAGCGCCCCTACAGTTTTTTCTATCGAGCCTTTGCTTGAGGAATATATATACTCCCCTGCCCCTTTGTATATGATCTTTTCTGCTTCTGCTATCAGCTTTTCAGCTTTAACGCTGTCTGAAGCAGATGCCATTATTCTCAGCCGTACTTCATAGTTAGAAGGAAGAAACGCAAGAGTTACCTCAAAATCTTTGCCTTTGCGTACAATTTTATTTATATCGCCAATTATTTCCGAAAGCAGTGATTCACCAATACCAATTGTATTGATCGTCTTTTGTATTATTACACGCTTTATTTTTTTCTTATATTTTTTTGCAAGAAAAGGAAAAAGTCCTGTTTTACAAATATACTTCATCTCGTATGGCACGCCGGGTGTTGCGCAGAATACCTTACCTTGTTTATCTATGAGGAGCCCCGGGGCCGTGCCCGTTTTATTTTCAAGAACTGTTGCAATTTCGGGAACAAGTGCCTGCCCAACGTTCACAGCTGGCATAGTGATATTTCTTCTTGCGAAAATGCTTTTAATATGCTTAAGCACTTTTTCGTTCAGTACAAACTTACTCTTAAAGAATTTCGCAACACATTTTACCGTTATATCATCGTGGGTTGGACCTAGTCCGCCTGTTGCAACTATCACATCATAGTTATTAAATGCGCTGCGGAATTCTTTAATGATAGCCTTTTCGTTATCGGGAACAGTAATTATTCTTTCAGCAGGAATGCCAAGCTCCAGCAATTCTTTACCAAGCCATGCGGCATTGGTATTCACAACCTGCCCTATTAAAACTTCATCGCCTATTGAAAGTATTATCGACTTCAAAATAGTTATCCTGATCTTTTGAAAGAATTTTTTTGTAAGAAAAAAAATGGAAATAAACTAAGAGTTTTTAACATAAAACATGCACACTTAAACATCATGTACGGAATGCATTTCTGCAACCACCATAAACACTTAGTTATTATTTTATAGAACAAACATCTATTTATTGTAAAAATTGTTCTGATGCTTTTCCTGCTTTCGTTGCACATCTGCTTGTTATCCTAGGTGGTTCCTCAGGAACTGGTACCATGCTAAATGTGTAAGCACTGCCGAAAATATTCCGGCATATAAACCCGCAGCAATATCATCCATCATTATGCCAAAACCGGAATCTATATTATCAAAATACTTTGCAGGTTCAAGCTTCACTATATCAAAAAATCTGAATGCAAAAAAACCTATTATGCCAAACACAAGCTTCGTATCAAACGCTGTTGCGGGATCAAATGATTTGAACGGAAAAAAAAGTTCAAATACCAAAGAACCTATAAGGTATGTAAAAAGTTGACCCGCAATTTCATCAATTATTACCTGGGGCGGGTCTTCTCCGTAACGCTGCCTCATTTTGTCTGCGCAGAACAAGCCAATCAGGAATATCATTACTATAGAGAGGGTTAAATAGTAAAACTCAGATACATGGGGTAACAGGTATATCCCAAGTGCAAGTAATGAGCCAATTGTTCCCGATGCTATAGGAATAAATCCTATAAAAAATCCGCTTCCAATAATGTTAGCTAAAAGTGGTACTTTTACATCTTCATTTACGGGATTATTTTCTTTTATTAATCTGAATGCCATTTTTACTAATTAGTGATGCCTTTTAAAGTTTTGCGTTTTGTTCCTTTGAGTTTGATTCAAATATATATGTAATTCCGCTTATTGCGGTTAGTATGGTTATTAATAGCAATACATAATAATTAAAATCTAAATGCAAATAGTTAATTAAACTTACAGATACACTGCTTCCTTTAGTAATTGCTGCCGCAGATATCAGCCCGATTATCAGGAAAATAAAAGCCATCTGCACGAAAGTCTTTGTCTTTGATATCATCGATGTTTTGAATTCTCTGCCGCGCAGCTCCTGAACACTTCTTGTAATTGTTAACACAATATCACGGAATAGTATTACCGCTATGAGAATTACAAAAGGAATCGGCTCACTTGATCCTAAAAACCCGGGATCTTTCTGCTTCAGCAAATAAAATCCTATGAAAGCTGTCGAAGTTAATATTTTATCTGCCAGCGGATCTAAGAACTGTCCCCATCTTGTTTTGAAGCCGTATTTCCTTGCATACCATCCGTCATACCAGTCAGTTAATGCTGCAACTATAAAAACAAAAAATGAAACAGGTACAAGCGTTTCCGAATCAGATAAAAATAAATACAAAAATACCGGCGCAAGCAAAATTCTCAGCAGACTTAATGTATTCGGTAAATTCATCTTATACTATCCCGGAATTCGGATTGGTGATCTCGGATTGATCGGTTTTGTTGACCAGCTGACTGAACGTTGCAATTGTTTTTAATCCGTATTTTAATACCCGCAATCCGAATTTATCAAATGAACTCTTCAACCTTCAAACTCTTTCAATGATTGTTGCAATTCCCTGACCCACGCCTATACACATAGCTGCAAGCCCATATCTTAAATTCCGTTTTTCCATTTCATATAACAGCGTGGTGATAATCCTTGCGCCGCTCATCCCTAATGGGTGACCCAGTGCTATTGCTCCGCCATTAACATTCACTTTATTTATATCAAGACCAAGCTCATCTATACATGCAAGCGATTGCGCAGCAAATGCTTCGTTAAGCTCTATCAAATCAATTTGCTCCAGCTTTAATCCCGCGCGCTCAAGCGCTTTTCTTACCGCAGGTATCGGACCCAGCCCCATGCAGTCAGGTTCTACACCGGCTACTGCGCTTGATACTATTCGAGCCCGTTTTGTAAAGCCAAACTCATCCGCTTTTTCAGGCGAGGCAAGCAGTATCGCGCAAGCTCCATCATTTACGCCGCTTGAATTTCCCGCAGTAACAGTTCCGCCTTCTTTTGCGAATGCAGGCCTTAGCTTTGCGAGTTTTTCCAATGTTGTATCAAGCCTCGGGAACTCATCAACATCAAAAACAATTGTCTCTTTTTTTGTGATTATTTCTACCGGAGTAATTTCATTGCGGAATTTACCCGCAAGTATCGCATCTTTGGCTTTATGCTGGGAGTGCAGTGCGAACTCGTCCTGTCTTTCACGGGGAATATTAAAACGCTTCGCAACGTTCTCCGCAGTTTCACCCATTGAGTATGGATAGTACATTTTTGCAAGCCTTGCATTTGTAAATCGCCACCCTATTGTTGTATCATAAACAATATTTGTTCTGCTGAATGCTTCTGTAGCCTTAGGCATAACAAACGGCGCGCGTGTCATTGATTCTGTTCCGCCCGCAATTAAAATATCGCCTTCACCCGTCATAATTGCCCGCGATGCATCTATTACAGCCTGCATACCTGAGCCGCACAATCTGTTTACCGTAACTCCGCCAATACTTACCGGCAGACCAGCAAGCAAAACACTCATTCTTGCAACATTGCGGTTATCTTCACCTGCCTGGTTAGCGCAGCCAAGCACAACATCTTCTATCAGCTCTTTAGATATTCCCTTATCGTCAAGATTCCTTTTGGTAATTTCTTTAATAACACCAGCCGCCATATCATCTGGTCTAACATCCTTTAGCGCCCCGGCATATTTTCCTATTGGAGTGCGTGTAGCATCAACAATAAACACATCTTTTTTATGCATTTAGATACTTAGAAATTGCTTTATTTTGTGTAATATTTTTTAATAAATTACTTAATTATCACGCGTTAAACAAGGTAAAGGAAATTGTAGGTAGTTCATCCAGAGCTACTGCTTTAAACTTTATTTTCTTTTAATGAAACAGTTAAATAAAATATTATTCCAATACTATTATCTATTGGTTTATCTTTTAAAGGACCTATCAGCTAACTTTCAGCTTTTTTGCTTACGAACTTAACTGTTCATTTACTCTGTTTCGGGGAAAGAGCCTTTTTCTGTGAACATTTTGATTTTGGTCCCAAGCGTTATTGGACTAAAGCCGGTTACGTTTTGTCTGGGATCTGCAGCGTTATTCATTTCTTCTTGATGAAATTCTGCGGAAAGCCGAAATTCAACATTTTCTGAAATTCCGTATCTTAATAAAATAGATGGATATGAATGTGAATATAATTTATATGTTCCAATAGGTGACTCAAACTCAGCTACTTTTTCTATGCTCGCTCCCGCCTCTATCTGAAAAAAACCCTTTTCAACCAGCACAGGTGTTTCACTCTGATCCGGCCTGTCGGTTGCAATATTTTCAACCTGCGAATATAAAGTATTAAAGTTCATTATAAATCCGAACACAAAAACTAATAATCCTGTCTTCATAAATTAATTTTAATTACTCAAGTTGACCGCTTAGGAATATGTTTTAACCCCGACATTTATGTCGGGGGTTTAAAAATACGTTGAATTCAGGGCTTTAGCCCTGAAAATC
>JAYTUN010000223.1:0-3363 GCA_043744495.1 Ignavibacteria bacterium | reverse complement strand
AATGCTATAAATCCAAATACCCTTATATCCGGTGTTATAGCCGGCTTTATAGTTTTTGAATGACCTTTTTTAACCTGTTTTTTTTTGCTCACTTATTTAAAAATAATCCGGCAGCCATATATAACAAACTTTATTATTTGTTTTATGACTGCCGGTTTTGTAATTAATGTTTAATAATTAATGATTAATAATTATTGTTTATTTGCCCTGTTGTTTTTGTTTAAGCGATTCTATCTTATTTTTAACTTCAGGATTATTTGGTGTGACTCTATCAAGTTTATACAATATCTCAAGCGATTTATTGTAATCTCCTCTTGCTTCATATATATCAAGCAGCAGCTTGTATGGATTCCAGAATGACTGAATATCGTTCGGATTTTTTGCAAGAACTTCAAGCGCTTCTTTTTCAACAATTGGTGATAGCTCATCGAACTTAACCTTATTATCTGCTTTTAGGTACTGCATAGATACATCATAAAGTATCCTGTAATCATACGGAATAATATTTTTGGGAAATAACGATTCCATACGGTTCAATACTTCATTTGTTTTAGCCTTATCTCCCTGGTTTATAAATTCGTATGCAAACTGCAGGTATTGTGTGCGGTAACTCTGCACAGCATTAGTTTCAACCTGGTTAAAGAATATATCCGGGTTCTGGAAATTCTTAAAGAAATATCCATCCTGCGGAGTTTTGGAATAGCCGGCAGGTGTAACCATAAAGTTTTTCCACATTCTATCTACATTCACACGGAACTGTGTCGGTATTTCAGATTTAAACGGAACAATGCGTTTTGCCATACCTTCCTGTACAACATATTCATCAAGTCCTATGAAATTATCTTCGGTAACCGTTGCTGAAAAATATATTGGTCTTTGCCAGTTTGTAGTTTTAACAATATCAAATATCATCTGGTCCTGAACCTTAACTGCTTTTACATTTCCTGATTGAAATGAAAATGGCATCTTCCATGCAATCTTATCAGGGGTCTGATTTTTTGTTTTCAGACTATCAGGGTAAGATGTCTGCGGGACTGTAACCGATACAACTTTAAATTCACCCCATTGAACAGGGGATATTCTTTTGATCTCATCATCTGAATAGCTTATAGGAACTTTTAAGCTTCCATAAGGCATGGAGTTCTTCATTTCAAGAATATACCAGTCAGTATTTAAAAGGCTTAAGTTTACTACTCTTACATCAGTCCTGTAACCTTCAACTGCCTGAATGTACCATAATGGGAATGTATCGTTATCACCATTTGTGAAGAGAATAGCATCTTTATCCAGTCCCTGCAGAAGGTTATATGCATATTCAAAAGGAACAGTGTTCTCATTCCTGTTATTGTAATGAAAATTTGTTTTGAACATCATCCCCGGAACAAGAACTAAGCATGCTGCAAGAACTGTGCCAGATAGCACTTTATTCATCTGAATACTTGGAATGCTTTCTTTGATAAGTTCTATGATACCCATTATGCCAATCCCGATCCATAATGAATAAACAAAAAATGCGCCGGTGTAGAAATAATCTCTTTCCCTGGGCTGTGGATCCTGCTGCCTTTGGAACAGCGCAGTAAATACACCCATTAACAGGAACATCCAGAGGAATGTTAATCCAAGCTTCCAGTCCTTACGGAAATGGTAAAATAGCCCAAAGAGTCCTATCAAGAACGGTATTGCTTTGAATG
The DNA here is from genome assembly GCA_043744495.1 of Ignavibacteria bacterium. Lineage (GTDB taxonomy): Bacteria > Bacteroidota > Ignavibacteria > Tepidaquicellales > OLB5 > OLB5. Next base: position 1,672 of record JAYTUN010000223.1, on the reverse strand, counting down.
CCGTTGACCAGAATCCCGCTGCCCCCACAACCAGCAATAAAATTACACTCAATAAGCTGAATAAATATTTCCCTGACGAATAAAAATACATTGATGCAAGTAGTAATGCACTAAGTGCAATTATCACTAGGGTCTTTGTTCCGCTTGAAGCCTGCCATCCTATACCAACATCCTGGTCGTAGCTCTCTCTGCCTATATACTGCCATCCAAGATAGCGGTTAAACATCTGGTTGATCTGGTATCTCCAGAGGAAATCCATATCACTTGTATAATTTGCAAAAGTCCGCTTATGCATCGGCTCCTGCGAATACCTTCTTGGCCAGAATGGTGCATCTCCGTATTGCTCACGGCTTAAGTAAGAAACAAGTGTTGGGATGTCCCTGGGGTCATTTTCATCAATTGGAAGGTTATCTACTCTTGCCCTTAATATCACACCTGCATAAATTGAGTATCCTAAAATTACAAGAAAGAGTGAAGCAAATGCAAGAGCGTGCGTTTGTTTTTTGTTTTTATTAGCCCAGTATATTCCATAAAGTAAAGCCGGAGCAATTAAAGCAGCAAAAAATGTTACTGCTCCACTGTCTTCAATTTTAAATGCTTTTATATCTCCGCCAAGCCATGTGGGGAACCATATTACTGTAATTGGATAAACAATAATAAATGCAGCTGCCGAAATTGCGACTGCAATTAAAAATCCCTTTCTTTCATATTTATGTTTCCTGAAATAGAAAATAAAGCCTGCAACAAGTATTACCTGTACTACAAGAAGGTGTATGCCAAGTGATATACCAATTATGAAAGCAACAAGTAACAATATCCTTTCATTTCCTTTTTCATCAGCTTTTTCCCACCAGTACATTAACAGCCAAATACATAAGCCAACAAGCATTGTGCCAAGAGCATAAACTTCAGATTCATTGGCGTTAAACCACTCAGCATCGCTGAATGTAAATGATAATGCACCAATAGCCGCCGCCGAGTATATCATTATTGCATCCCAATTATCTTTTATCTGGGTTTTCCACACTTTAATAACTGAAACTATCACAAGATATAAAAATGCTGCAGTGAAAGCTGAGCTGATTGCAGCAAGCGCATTCATCCTGAGGGCTGGATTAGAGCCAATAGGTATCATTGTTGCAAGCTTGCCAAGCAATATCCAAAGCGGAGCGCCCGGCGGGTGGGGAACCGATAGCGTATAAGCGCATGCAATAAATTCACCGCAATCCCAGAAAGATAGGGTTTTTTGCATCGTATATAAATAGGTGATAGCTGAGATAAGTAAAACTATCCCTGCAAAGATATAGTTTAGCCTCTTAAGCGAAGCATCCTTCGGATAATTCATGTATTTGATAAATTGTTATAAAAAACAAATATATTTAATCTGTTGCTCAGTTTCAATGAAAAACGCAGTTTTTTTGGGTTTTTTATTTTCTTGTGTCTTTCCTGCGAAAGCAGGTATATAAACGTTAATGTTTGTAGAAAAAAAATTACCACGAATTTCATGAATTATTTAAATCTTCTGATTCAATTAATATTGGGTTCTATACCTACGGCATCGTGATGTTAATAATTCTTCTTTCTACCCATGTGGAATCCCTACGGGATTCAAAAGTATTTCCCCATTTCCCCATTTGTTGGTGTTGTCACCAACAAAAATAATCCTTTGCGA
>JAYTUN010000222.1:0-13259 GCA_043744495.1 Ignavibacteria bacterium | reverse complement strand
TTTTCAGGGCTAAAGCCCTGAATTCAACGTATTTTTAAACCCCCGACATAAATGTCGGGGTTAAAACATATTCCTAAGCGGTCAACTTGAGTAAATTATAAGTAAATATAGCTGAAAATGAAATTTTAAACAATCCAAACCTACAGCTAACAAATTAAAATTATCAGTAAAACTTCTTTAATCTCTAATGTCTGTCCAAAGAAGTCTTTCGGAGTGGACTTAAAGACTCGATTGAGAAGAGCATAGAAGCAGGTATTTTGGGTATTCGCTTTTTTCATGATAAGACTACAAAAGTCTTACAATATATTGTAAATATAGATAATCTTTTAGTTATGAAAAACTGTTGCAGATTGCATATAGACTTTTGTAGTCTTATAAACAAAAAGAAAATAAAAAAAGCCCCCATATTTCTATGGAGGCTTAAAAAATAGACCGATATTAAGATTACCTTTATCTTTCGCAGAGTCCTCTTCGAGAGACTCTGCGATTACTGTTAAAAATTACTTTGTTATTTTACTAACCTTAGCTCAAAAACGAGCCAGGAAAACAAGGCTGTAAACTAACTTCGTTATTTTACGAGCATCATTTTCTTAGTATCAGAAAAATCGCCCGATGTTAATTTATAGAAATAAACACCACTTGAAAGTTTTGACGCATCAAAATCAGCAGTATAACTTCCTGCATTTAAGTTCTGGTTGAAAAGTGTTGAAACTTCTCTTCCCATTATATCAAATATCACTAATTTCACTAAACCACCTGTTGGGATGGTGAATTTGATATTTGTTACAGGGTTGAATGGATTCGGATAGTTCTGGCTTAATGAATATACATTTGGTATTTCATTTCCGTTCTGGTTAATACCTGTGAGCAAACCTTCCTGGTTAGCATAGATATTCGTTGGACCAAAGCCTGCATAAGCTATAGCTGAAAGATTTGTGGTAGCATTTGGCGAATATATCATGCATGTAGGTGAAACAGAGGTAGAAGCATTATTACTGTTTCTTCTATATAATGTTGTGCCAAGAAAGTTTATAACGCCTCTTCTGACATTTATTGAATCTCCATCATTTGATACCCAAGTTGCTATTATACTGTTAGTTCCGAGGGAGCTTGTATTACACCATGTGAAAGATTTATTATTACCGTTTGCTGGACCTCCCAAACTGAAATCAACGCTCCATAAACCGCCGCCGTTTGTTGTAGGCAGATAATATGATACTCCGTTCTTAGTTGTTGTAATAATGGAAGTATCAGTTGGTGAATTTTGCTTTACAGTTAATGCAGGTTTTTCGTATATAACGTTTGCCCCTCCTGATGTTACAAAATAAGTATTTGAAGAAGCATTAGGCGAAAAGGGTGTTCTGATAACCCTGACTTCATATTGAGTAGCACTGAATCTTCTTTCTACAGCAACCCAAACTGAATCAGGAGAACCTGGTCTTAATTCAGCGCTGGGATAAAAATCATTGAAGCTGGTGCTGATTGTAACACCTGTCCATGTTTGTCCCCAGTTAACACTTCTGTAATACCTGAAATCATTAGTAGTTGTTAATGCATTATTTGATTCAGTGCACATTACACCTATATATGTGGCAGTCGACCAAAAATAGCCATCACTTACTGCTGATGCAAAAGAATATTCCATTCCTGCCGGAGGTGTTGCGATGTTGCCTGCATACCAAGCTGAACCGTCTCGTCTCCAGCTCCCATAAGCTAATAATGCACCATCGTTGTTGCTTGTTGCAGATACAGTGTAAAAAACAATTACTCTTAATGAGTCAGGCTGTCCAGATGACCCTCTTAATTCTACCAATAGACTAACTGTGCCAATATAGTTTCCAGCATATTGCAGCCCGTTTGTTAATACCCAAGTTGCACCGCCGTTGCTTGACCTGTAAACATCAATTCTACCGTTAGTACCTGTAATAGGGGCTCTGTTCAGAGCAACATACATATTCCCATCCTCGCCCATTTTCATATCCATTTGTCTGAAATACGGGTCTCCAAATTTAATTGCACCTGAATGCACAGTAACATCTGTAGCATACCAGTCAGTGTTAAATGGCGGTTGAACTGTTCCTGTTTGTGTAGGTACCTCAACATTAGGATTAGATTGCCGTGAATCAAATTTGTTTTCAGAAGGGATGAAACTGTTCATTTCGTTCAACAACCTGTTGGCTTCAACAGTATTGCCTGATTCCACTGCAGCTTTGTGCTGTGCTTCAAGCGTGGGAGGATAGAAAGAGCCTCTTTCGAAGTATGTTTCCTTTCCTTTTTCGAATTCTGTGGGTTGATTGTTGCTTACGCTTGATCCTATATTATCCTGAGCGGATAATACGCAGGTAAACATAAATACAGTTAAAACTGCAAAAAGTTTGAATTGATTCATTTTGTTCTCCTTTTAAATTGTTTTTTGATTCCACCAATTGCAACAAATATAGCAAATCTCCTTTGAAATTGCAAATATATATCCAAAAAACTTTACGGAAAAATTTTGGATATTGTTTTAATATATAAGATTAACCTATAAGATTAAGCTATAAAGAAATATAGAAAATAAACGAATATTACAGGTTTTCAGGTATTCCTAAGTCTTTCCAATAGCTTTCACCGATATCATGTCCATAAACTCCGTATTCCTGTATGATTAAGTCCATATAAACAGGTATAATATCGTAGTTGGATACTTCCGGAAAAAATTTAACGATATTAGTTTTTAAAATATGAATTCCACAAAAAGTTTTCCTGAAGATATTAACAGAACTACTTTCTTCAAGATCCGCAGGCAAGCCTTTAGGATGCTCCGTCCGATCCAAAGGATGCTTTGCAAGGACTCCTTTCGGAGCATAAATTTTATCCACCCCGCTTTGGGTAATTCCTATGACTCTATCAATTTCATTTGTTAATATGAATCTTGAAGTTTTTCTATTTTTGACAGCCAGAGTTACAGAAGAATTATTCTTAAAATGGAAATCTGTCATTGCATAAATATCAGCATTACAGTCAACATCAGTGTTGTAGATAATAAAATCTTCAACATCATTAAAATATTTTTCTACATTTTTAACAGCGCCGCCGGTTCCGAGAATTTCTTTTTCAAGCACAAGAGTTATTTTCTGCTTACCTGTCCAGTTTGCAAAATACTTTTCCATTTTGTCAGCGTGATGGTGAGTATTTATTACTATATCATTTATTCCATAATCAGAAAGCCTGCTGATAACATTTTCTATCATAGGCTCCCCTTTATATTCAACCAAAGCTTTTGGAAGATTATCTGTATAGGGTTTTAATCGGGTGCCAAATCCAGCAGCAAGTATAAATGCTTTTGTGATTTTTGGATAGATCATTTTTTATTTTCTAAACTCCGGTTTAAGTCTGAATACAACATCGTCGCATTTATATTTATCTTCGGGTGCGTTGAATTTTTCATACCTTGGTGCAATATCAGCGTCTGTGAAACCAGCATAGCCAATAATAAATTCCGGGTTAAGCGAGAGCACATAATCAATATCAAACTTTTTATGTCCGGCCTGTAAACGTTTAGATGTTGTTTTGGCAATAAAATCATTGTTCAAGCCCCACATATCAATAGTGTATAATTCTGAATAATAAGGAATTTTCCCTGCGGGACCCACAGCAATAACTGTTTTTGGGTCAACATTCATTTTCAGCCATTTACCAAACATTGACCACTGCATCTCATAACGGGCATTATTATCTTTAATTATTAGTTGTTTATACTCTAGCAGGCTTAATGTAGATACAAACAAAAGGACAGCAAGTAAAGAAGAAATAATATTTGCTGTCTTTATCGCTTTAGACTCATCTTTGTAATACTCATGTATCTTTTTAATAACATTAATAAAACCAATAACACTTAGGATATACAGAATTGGTATTATAGGTACAAAGAACCTGTTGGCAATCATCCAGTCGCCTCCAACAGCTACCAGGTAAAGCACATATACTAAAGAAAAGCATATAAGATAGGATTGTTTGAAATCTGTAAAAACTTTTTTGAAAGGGATAAACAATATAAAAATAAAAATATAAATTCTTGTACCTATGCAAAGAGCAAGATATTTTGAACCAAGCTCAAGATTCATTTTAATATCAGTTACACCTTTGGCATAAAAAGTATTGGGTATAATCTGTCCATAGAACAAAAATTTAAATCCATAATATACAGCGCAAAATACAATATATGAAATAATTATAGTAAAGAATACATTCTTAAAACTATTTACCTTTTTCCTGAATAAGAACATGTGGGCAAGCGTGATGACAAGGACCATATTGCCTTCAGGTCTTGTAAGTGTGCATAAAATAAGAAATACTATAAGAAAGTATAAATGCCTGCAGTATTCATTCAGCTTATAATAATTATATATTATACCCAGAATAAATAAGGTAAACATTGGAAACTCCATACCGCCAATAGCCCAAAAAGCAATTGAATTATCTAATGCTAAAAATAGCGGAGGCAAAAGCAGAATGTATTTTAAATATTCAGAGAGATTATTTTTAAACTGTTTGGATATTAACGCAATTAGCAGAATATTGACTATTGAAAACAAAAAACCAAGCGAGCTTGAAAAAATTGAAACATCAATTGACTTAACCTGCGTAAAGGGAGCGGTAATTATAGTCCATAGAAAATTTGTATAACCTTCAACATACTCGCCCTGGTTATAGACAAGCCCCTTACCTTCCATTAAATTCTTGCCATACCTATAAGATATGTAGGCATCATCCACATTCTGGAATAAAAAGCTCCAGCTAAGGAAAAAACAGTGGCATAAAAAAAACACAAGGATTAAAACGAAATACATTCTTTGTTTAGACAATTATCAGAATTAATTATAATTAACTTCAAATTTATAGCAAAGTTAATAAAAAAGCCTGCCTTTAGGTATGCAAAATTTAAACATTTAAACAATCTTTGAGAATTATTATTTTTGCATGAAAGTTAAACAATATGATGGAAATACATAAGATAAGGATATTTAAGAATAAGGATACACGTTGGAAATAAGCTGGCGTAAAAATCTTTACATAATATGGTCTGCCCAGCTAATTGCAATGATTGGAATGAGCATGGTCATACCGTTTCTGCCCCTTTATGTTAAAGATCTTGGTGTTACAGAAATTACCGAAGTAAAACGGTGGAGCGGTCTGGTAGTTTCTGGCGTTTTCATCACAGCATTTATTGCTACACCTATATGGGGCTGGCTTGGAGATAGAATCGGCAGGAAGAAAATGGTACTTCGTGCAATTTTTGGACTGGCAGTATCACAATTTTTGATAGGGCTCTCGCAGGATGTGGTTCAACTTTTCATTTTCAGGATGGTGCAGGGGGCGCTCAGCGGTTTCATTGCAGCATCACTTGCGCTGGTATCATCCAATACACCTAAGGAAAAATCAGGCTATGCAATAGGTTTCCTGGCAGGCTCAACAGCGGCAGGTAACCTGCTGGGACCATTTGTTGGTGGATTGCTTGCAGATGCTTTCGGCTACAGAAATGTTTTTTTCATCACATCAGGCTTATGCGTAATCAGCGGAATTCTGGTCTATGCTTTTGTTAAAGAAATCAATACTACCAGGAATAAAGAAGCCGTTATATGGGATAATTACATGTTCGTGTTCAAAAATTCACGATTAAAATATGCAATGCTGCTTTTGATAATTTCTGCTTCGGCAATATCTATGATACAGCCGCTGTTCGCTCTATTTATAGAAAAAAAAATAGGCAGCACAGCTTACCTTGCTACTATAACAGGCTCTATATTTGGAGTTGTGGGTTTATTCCAGGTGATATCATCATCATTCTGGGGTAAACTAAACGACAGGCGCGGGATAAGGAAAAATCTGGCATGGGCAATGGTAGGTGCAGGTATTGGCTATGCCCTTCATGTTGTTACAATCGGGGTGTGGGAGCTTATTCCAATTCGCGCATTGCTTGGCTTATGTATTGGCGGAGTACTTCCATCGTTATTCTCATTCATTAACAAATGCATACCTGACCATAAAAAAGGCGGAGTTATGGGAATTGCATCGAGCTTTACAATGTTAGGTAATTTAATAGGTCCCATTTCAAGCGGATATATTGCATCCTATACAAGCATTGATTTTATGTTCATCATCAGCGGAATTATTCTTGTATCAGCCTCGCTACTTGCATATTTCAAGCTAAAGGAAGCGCCTAATGATAATAACAAAATTCCGGATAAAGATAAATCAATTATAAAAGAAGAAATTGCTGCGGGAATCTACGACTAGCAAATAATAAAAATCAAATAGCATAATATAAAAAATAAATTATATGAAAATATTAATTATAGTTTTAACATTTGTTTCAATTCAAACTATATCTTATGCTCAGTCAACAGGAGTATTTGAGAGATGGCATAAGACAGACCAGCTTATACGTGAGAGGAAAATTGATGAAGATGATGCAAAGGATTCAATTGCGCTATATGTTAAGCTTGGTGTGAAGGAATTTAAGTCAATGAACACACCCGGCACAAAGCGCAGCGACTGGGTATTCCCCATGAGCGGATATACGTGGACATCATACAGAACAGGCGGCAAGGATTATAAAGATGAGGGTTTCGATTATTTCCAAGGAGGCGAGTTCAGTGGTCACCCTGCGCATGATATTTTCATTCTGGATAAAGACAGTAATAATGTTGAAGATTCAACCGGTAAACAGGTTAATGCAACAGCAATGGTAACGGGGATAGTGCTCTCAAAATACACTACATGGTTCAAAGGTGATTATTTGCGAAGCGGAAATTACATTAAGCTTTTCGACCCGGAATCCAAAGCGATATTTTATTACTCACACCTTGACAGCGTATTTGTAGAAGTGGGTCAGTTAGTTAAAGCCGGTGAAGTAATAGGATACATTGGCAGAACCGGCAGAAAAGCAATTCACGGCAAAACTCATATTCATATTGCATATTATAAGATTGTAAAGGGTCACCCCATACCTGAGGAAATTATAAATGATCTTTATATTGCTGAGAATAAGGCGAAGAAGGATTGATAAGTAAAAAAGCATCCCGCTAAGCAGAAACGCGTGACTGCTCCGAAGGAGTCCCTTCGGGACAAAAAGCGCAGAAAGTAAAAAGGCATCCCGCTAAGCAGAAACGCGTGACTGCTCCAAAGGAGTTCCTTCGGAACAAAAAGCGCAGAAAATAAAAAGGCAAAAAAGAACATATAGGATATAAATGGAACCCCGCAAGCGCCACGTCATAGCCGGGTAAGCGTGGATGCCATTCTTTCGCTACGCTCATTAAGGCAGGCGTGAATCTTTTCGAAGCAAGCTTCGAGATCCATTACTACCTAAAACCTTATAGTTACCTTTGTGCCTGAATTGCGGTCAATTTCAAATGTACCGCCTAGGTTCTTTACAAACATACCTACAAGCACCATACTGAAAGAATGCGGCTTGCCTTTGGCTGAAATTATACCCTGCCCGTTATCTCTGACAGATAAATAATACTTACCGGCATTTTCTTCATGCATATCAATTGTGATGTTCCCCTTCTTCTTGTTAGGGAATGAATGCAAAAGTGAGTTGCTGATAAGCTCGTTAATTATAAGCGAGCAGGTTATGGCTTTATCTACCGGAAGTAAAACATGTTTTACATTCACGTAAGTTGATACACGGTTCAGGCTTATATCAAACTGGGAATATAAGTATGGTATCAATGTATATAAAAAGGCTTCAATATCAATTTCTGCAACGCTGCCGGAGGAATAAAGCTTTTCCTGAATGAGTGAAAGAATCTGTGCACGTGTGCGTGTAATTTTGAAATATTCAAGGTAAACAGGGTCTTTTATATAATCAGACTGGAACTGAAGGAGTGAAGTTATGATCTTCATATTTTCTTTCACTCTGCCCGATACTTCTGATGCGAGGAGATCTTTATCCTTTGTTACCTGGCTGATAGATTCTTCAAGTTTTATTTTTTCCCTGGCATCATTGGCAACTTCACCAAAAAGTATAGCATTTTTATTTGCAATAGCCGCCTGGTTAACCATCGTTTCTATCCAGGAGCGGTTGCGTTCATCAAATTCGTTTTTGTTCTTGCTCATCAATGTAATGAAGCCAAGTATCTTTCCGTTAAGTTTTATAGGAACTATCATTGCGGTTTCAATGATATACTCCTTGCCGTGATCTTCATCGGCAAGCCTGCCTTTATTGGTTATGTGATATTTTACATTTGAACTTGCAAGGCGCTTCTGGTAATCGATAATAATAATAGTATCATTTTTCCTGATGGCTTCGCTCAATATTCCCCTGCCTTCTGGTGCAAGCGGTATTTCAGGTATGACGGATACATCAATGCTTTTATCTTCAAGCACGCTGCGTAGGTAGATATATTTTATCTTCCGCTCTTTCTCGTCAAAGCGTGCAACAAACATATCCTGCAAATCAACAATATTTAGCAGCACATCAAAGAGTTTATCGTATAATACATTTATATCAAGGGTAGTAGAAAAGAACCGGGATGTTTCGTAAAGAAGTTTTAGCTCCTTATTTTTTGTGTTCAGTACATCAATGAGATTCTTTAAAGACTCCCGTTCACGAACATTTTGCATGATAATTGTCCCCTGTTAGTTCTGCAAATATATAGTAATTTATTAGAATATATAATAACGTGAATGAGTTAAAAATTCCATAAAATATGATGATTTTTTAAGCGTTGATTTATTAAGATAATACTTTTGCCGTAGTGTTCGGCGGGGTAACAACAAGTGAAAAGGCATCCGTCTGAGCCGGATTTCAATCAAGCTTCGCTTGATTTTAAAAAATAAAAATGCAAAAATGAAATAGTATAAGCATTAAGTGACACCTAAGGATTTTATACTTACATGTATGAAATTTCTACCACATCATAGGCAGGCACTGCACTTCGTTCAGCAAGGCAACTTCCTCCCTGCCTGAACTGGCGTTACGGCAGGCAGGCACTTCGTGGAGTAAGTCAGGGGCAGAGGCTTCGATTGCAAAAGATTTTCTCCCCACAAACCTTCTAACATTCTAACATACTAACCTTCTAACCTTCTAACCCACCCTTCACTCATCAACAATTGCGCACATGAACTCGGCTTCGGCGGCAAGCTCTCCATGTATAACATTTTTATAGACCTTACCCTTGAGCTTGAATATATTGCGCTTTCTATCAAGTATCTCAACATCAAAAAATAACTGGTCACCCGGAATAACCTGCTTGCGGAACTTTGCCTTATCAATAGAAGTGAAGTAAGCAAGCTTGCCTTCATAGCTATCGAAGAAGCTAAGCAGAAGCAGTCCGCCTGTTTGCGCCATTGCCTCAATTATGAGCACACCGGGCATGACAGGTTTTTGTGGAAAGTGTCCCTGGAAGAACGGCTCATTAATAGTAACATTTTTTACTCCCATGATGCGTTTGCCGTGCTCAAGCTGTATCACTTTATCAACAAGCAAGAATGGGTAGCGATGAGGCAGCATTTTTTTGATGGCATTGATATCAAGTATCACACCGCCTGTTGCCAATGCCTGGTACTTCATCTTAAGCTTGTTCTGCTTGTATAGATTGCGCATCATTTTAACGAACTCAATATTATGCTTATGTCCGGGTCTTGCAGCCATAATGTGACCCTTAATAGGCGCGCCAATTAATGCAAGGTCGCCAATAAGATCAAGAAGTTTGTGGCGCACAGGTTCATTGGGGAAGCGAAGCTGTGTGTTATTCAGTATTCCGTTTTGTCCAATTACAACGCTATCTGTGATGCCAAGCTTTTTCATTAATTCTAAAAGCTGTTCAGGGGTAAGTTCTCTATCAACAATCACAACGGCATTATCAAACTTGCCTCCCTGTATCAAACCCTGCTCGTAGAGGTCTTCCACTTCATGCAGGAAGCAAAAAGTGCGCGCAGGCGCAAACTCCGCGGGGAACTCTTCCATATTAAAGAGCGATGTATATTGCGAGCCAAGCGCGGGATTGCAGTAATCAATCATCACTGTTACCTTGAAATCATCAAGAGGGAAGCCAACAATATCAACCTGTGAGTCTTCGGCGCGGTAGTGGATAGTACTATCAATGACAAGGTAATCCTTTGGCTGGTTTTGCTCTGTGAATCCCGCAGAAATAAGCAGGTCAACAAACGGCTTGGAGCTGCCGTCTATTACAGGAGGCTCGTTGGTATCAAGCTCAACAATGAGGTTATCAATTTCAACTCCCATAATTGCTGCAAGTACGTGCTCGACAGTTTTTACATCTGCCTCGCCGACGGCAATTGTAGTGCCGCGTGAAATATCCACAACGTGATCTATATCAGCGGGAATTTCCGGCGAGTCGGGTAGGTCCACACGTTTAAAGCTTATGCCGTGATCTTCAGGAGCAGGCACAAACCGCATATTAGATTTATTGCCGGTATGAAGTCCGATACCGGATATTGAAACTTCTTTGGATATTGTTCTTTGTTTTTCTAGCATAATTACGAAAATACTAATATTTTGTGAAAGATTTAAGTGATAAAGTAAAAAGGCAAAAGTAAAAAGTAAAAAGGCAAAATCAAAAGCCTTCACCACAGAGGGCGCAGAGAGCAACTTTCAAAAAGCGAAAGTCAGGCGAATTTCACGAATTACACGAAAGAAGATTAAAACCGCAAAGAACGAAAAGCAAACTGCCCCAAAGGGGCTCCTTTGGAGCACGAGCAGTCAGGAAGCCTTTTACCACAGAGGGCGCAGAGAGCAACTTTCAAAAAGCGCAAATCAGGGGACGCAAAGCAAAAGCAAAAGACTGCCACTAATTTCACGAATTACACGAAAGAAGTTTAAAACCGCAAAAAACGCAAAGCAAACTGCAGGGGCAGTCAGGAAGCCTTCACCCACTCCATAGGCTGGCAGGCGCAGAGAACGCAGAGAGCAACTTTCAAAAAGCGCAAATCAGGGGACGCAAAGCAAAAGCAAAAGATTGCCACGAATTTCTCGAATTACACGAAAGAAGTTTAAAACCGCAAAGCAAAAGCAAACTGCAGGGGCAGTCAGGAAGCCTTCACCCACGCCATAGGCTGGCAGGCGCAGAGAACGCAAAGAGCAACTTTCAAAAAGCGCAAATCAGGGGACGCAAAGCAAAAGCAAAAGACTGCCACGAATTACACTAATTTCACGAAAGAAGTTTAAAACCGCAAAGAACGAAAAGCAAACTGCAGGGGCAGTCAGGAAGCCTTCACCCACACCATTAGTGGGCAGGCATCTCAAAAAAAAAGAGTGAAAGGCTAATCCCCGTCTGTGATTATTGCTAAGTAAAGTTAAATAATTAATTGTAGCTATTAGAATATTGAATCTCATAATCCCCCTTGAAAAGGGGGACTATTGCTCTAATTTTCTTTATGCTTCAATTATTCTTTAAATCTAAATTTACGATAATCAATGATGGGGATTTGAAAATAATAATTTTAATTTTGTACTCAGGATTTGGGCTTCTTCACCAAATTGCGGATGGTTGCTTCGCGGCGGAGTTCCTGCGGCATGGGTTGTGAGCGGTAGCCGGAATACGTTCCGGGCTTGGTTATGGATTTGGATACATTTGTTGCGGCTGTTAAAATTACGTTATCGCATATAATAATATGACCAACGATACCAACCTTGCCGCCTATCAAGCAGTTTTTGCCAATCTTTGTTGAGCCTGCAATTCCCGTTTGCGCAGCAATGACGGTGTTTTCGCCAATTTCAACATTGTGCGCAATTTGTATCATGTTATCAAGTTTAACTCCGCGGTGAATAATTGTTTCGCCCATCGTGGCGCGGTCAATAGAGCAGTTGCTACCAATTTCAACATCATCGCCAATTACAACAATCCCCTTCTGCGGAATTTTCTGGAATGTACCATCGGGATTTTTAGCCTGCCCGAAGCCATCGCTGCCAATAACAGTGCCCGAATGTATTATCACACGATTGCCAATTTTGCAGCCGGCATAAATTGTTACGTTTGGATAGATAAGCACGTTATCGCCAATATCAGCGCCGGCAAGTATCACAGTGTTTGGCAGAATTGTAACGCGCCTGCCAATTTTAACCTGCGCTCCTATAAACGAGTGCGCGCCTATGCGTACCTCATCATCAGAAATTTCGGCAGTATCGCTTATTACTGCGGTTTCATCAATGCCTACTTTTTGTAATTCAGTTTTAGGAGAGAAGTGATCAAGCAGGGTCAGGAATGAAAGGTACGGGTCATCTACTTTTACCAGCGGAATGATGCGGCTATCAAGCCGAGAGTAAGCTGCAGGGTTAAAACGCCTGGAAACAACAACAGCACCCGCAGAGGTGCCGCTGAAAAATTTTTCATAGACTGGGTTTGAAATAAATGTAATTTCATCTTCACGGGCGGATTCTATTTTGCCGATGCCCGTGATATCAATATCTTCATCACCTATAACTTCACCGCCAATTATATCTGCAACATCGCGAAGCTTCATATTACTGTGCTTCCAGTTTTTTTATTACCTTTTGCGTGAGGTCATACTTGTCATTCATATATAATAGCATAAGCTGTGTTGAGCGGTCAATAACAAAATCATAGCCGCCTTCTTTTGCCACATCCTGTATAGCTTTAAATACTCTATCCTGCACAGGCTTCATAAGCTCAGTCTGCTTCTGGAAGTACTCTCCGTTTTCTCCGAATTTCTGCTGTTTAAAATCGGTAACTTTCTTTTCCTGCAGTTTAATTTCTTCTTCCTTCTGCAGTTTAATTTTTTCGGTAAGTATCAGCTTCTTTTTATCGAAGTCATCCTTCATAATCAGCAGGCTGTCATTAATAGCCTGAAGCTCAATCTTCCATTTCTGTACAAATTTATCCAGGTTGGTCTGGGCATCACGCGCATCCTGAATTCCTTCGAGGATAACTTTAGAATCCACGTAGCCAATTTTCTGCTGCGCATTTACTGCTGCTGAGCAGATGATAAGAGAAAACAATACGGCAATTGATAATTTCATCGCTTTACTTTCTTAGAGTTGAAAAAAATAAATTTAAAGCGTATAATTTGGTGAAATATGATTTAATTTAATTAGAAAAACAATATTAAAAAGCTATGTGATGCAAAATATGCAGTTGTTGGTGGACCTTTCTTCACTTCGTTCAGCAAGGCGTAGCCTTTCTTCACTTCGCTCAGCAAGGCGTAGCCTTTCTCCGCTTCGTTCAGCAAGGCGTAGCCTTTCTCCGCTTCGTTCAGCAAGGCGTAGCCTTTCTCCGCTTCGTTCAGCAAGG
>JAYTUN010000221.1:0-13392 GCA_043744495.1 Ignavibacteria bacterium | reverse complement strand
GGCATTGCAGTAAAGCTCTCACGAGTGGAAACATACAATGATATCCTGCCGCTCCGCAAAGAGGGCATAAGCGCGTGGCTCTCGGTAATGCGCGGCTGTGATAAATTCTGCAGCTTCTGCGTTGTGCCATATACACGTGGCAGGGAAAGAAGCAGGCCGCTTGAAGGTGTTGTAAGAGAAGTGCAGCAGCTTAGGGATGAAGGATTTAAAGATGTAACTCTCCTTGGGCAGAATGTAAATTCATACAGCAGTGTTAATAATGATTTTTCCGATCTGCTGGAAGCATGCGCAAAAGCAGTTCCCGATATCAGAATAAAATTCACTACATCACACCCACAGGATCTTTCTATGAAGCTGATAGAAACTATCGCAAAGTATGAGAATTTGTGTAACTATATTCATCTTCCGGTGCAGTCAGGCTCTAACCGTGTGCTTGAGGTGATGAAAAGGAATTATACTATTGAGCATTACATGAAGATAATGGATAATATAAAAAAAATAATACCTGATGTAACTCTTTCAACAGATATTATTACGGGCTTTTGCACGGAAACAGAGGATGACCATAAAATGACTCTTGATATAATGAAGGAAGTGAAGTATGACGGCGCATTTATGTTCAAATATTCGCCCCGCGAAAAAACAAAGGCATGGCAGTTGGAAGACGATGTTGATGAAGAAACTAAGACAAGGCGACTGATTGAAATTGTAGAGTTACAAAGAGATATATCGGAAGAAATAAATAAGCAAACAGTTGGCAAAGAGTTTGAAATTATTTTAGAGGGAATAAGCAAAAAATCAGACAAAATGCTTTTTGGCAGAACAGACGGTAATAAAACGGTTATAATACCAGTAAACGGTTCAGAGCCGGGTGAGAGAGTTTTAGTTAAAATTAACAGGGCAAATTCGGCAACATTATTTGGCGAAGAAGTTTCAGTAAATTGATTATTTAAATACCCTTTTAAAATTAAAAAATAGCAGGAGCCTGTAATAACATCAGTATGTTGATAAAAGAAATACATAATAGCGAATTGCTCGGGGAATCAATCCCTATTGTTGAGCTAAGGGAGATCATAAAACAGGTTGCCCCTACAGATGTTACAGTGCTTATAACAGGTGAAAGCGGCACGGGCAAAGAAGTTGTTGCAAATGAAATTCACAAATTAAGTAACCGTAGCTATAAGCCATTTATCACAGTTAATTGCGGCGCAATTCCCGAAGGTATTATTGAAAGTGAGCTGTTTGGACACGTAAAGGGTTCCTTTACCGGAGCTATTGAAAACAGGAAAGGATATTTTGAAGCCGCAAATGGAGGGACGATTTTTCTAGATGAAATAGGCGAGCTTCCTCTTCAGACACAGGTTAAGTTTTTAAGAGTTATTGAAAACGGCGAGTACATGAAAGTTGGCGGCAATAAAACTGAAAAAGTTGACGTAAGAATAATAGCCGCAACAAATAAAAATCTTGAACATCTTATTGAAAGTAATTCATTCCGAGAAGACCTATACTACAGACTGCGCTCAATTAATATAGTTATTTCTCCGTTACGCGAAAGAAAAGGTGATATCAGAATACTGTTCGATAATTTCGTTCGCCAATTTATGGAAAGAAATTCCATTATTTTTAAAGGTATTAGCGACGAAGCGATGGTTTACATAGTTAACTTTAACTGGCCGGGCAATGTTAGGCAGCTTAAAAATTTCACCGAAAGCCTTTTAACATTAAATGCTGATAAAATAGTTGAGCTTGCAGATGTAATGCGTCAGCTTAGCATTCCAAAATCAGATATACTTCCTGCAACCGTGAACGGTTACAAACAGCAGGATGAAAGGCAGTTGCTATTCGGAGCATTATATGAGCTTAAAAAAGATATTATGGATATAAAGCATCAGTTGAACCATTTAGAAGATTCAAAATCTGCGGACATGCCTGAAAATGGATTTTACATGAGCGATGATAAGATAGATAATATTTCTTTTGATGAAATTGAGCAGGAATTATTGACATATTATTACAGTAAGTATAACGGTAATATTAATAAAATTGCTGATAAGCTGAAAATAAGTAACCGGACACTATACAGGAAGTTTAAACAATACGGATTAAAGAACGGTAAGTACCCGAAGGATGGTTTTCATAATTAATGAGAATACACAGTAATAAAATATTGCTTTCAATATTGTTTTCAATATTGCTTATAGGATTTGCATTTTTATCAGCATCATGTAATTACAGTTTTAAAGGCGCATCACCGCCTGAAGGAATAAAGACAATTTACATTCCCACCATACGCGATGAGAGCGGTTTCGGACTGCCTAATTTAAGTGAAGAGATGACGACGCTTCTAAAAAATAAGTTCATCAACGATAACACGTTTGAGTATGCAGAAAAGACAAAAGCTGATGGCATGATAGATTGTATAGTGAAAACTATCACTGATGAAGTGCTTGTTGTTACAGGGAATGAACAGGTTTCAAGAAGGAAAGTTACTATAACTGTATCAGTTGAGTTTATGAACCTTAAGAAGCAGAAGAGCATCTGGAAAAAAGATTTTTCAAACTGGGGAGAGTATGACAGTTCAACCGGAGGTTTCAGCAAACGTGATGAAGGCGTAAGGTCTGCCGAAGATAAATTAACAGATGATATTCTGCTGGATGTAATTTCAAACTGGTGAAGTAGCTGCAGGTTATCCCGCAAGCGGGATTTCAATTAGGCTTCGCCTAATTTCAACAGGTTACAGTGTGAACTTTAATGATACAAAAAAATTAAACTATGGATTTTAGAATAAAATTATAAATTGGAAGAAATAATACTTTTTACTTACATAGGGTCACTTATGATCTTATTTACATTTGGTTCACATGGTTTTATTATGATTTACTATTACCTTAAACACAGGCATAAACGTGATGACTTTTCAGTTGTACTTGATAAATTTCCGGTGGTTACACTTCAATTGCCTATATATAATGAAATGTATGTAATTGAAAGGCTGATAAAAACAGTTTGTGAAATTGACTATCCCATTGATAAGCTTGAAATTCAGGTATTAGATGATTCAACAGATGAAACTGTGGAAATTGTTGATAACATTGTAAAGGAATACCGGCTTAGAGGATTTGATATTCAGCACATTCACCGTAAGGATAGATCAGGATATAAAGCTGGAGCATTGAAGGAAGGTTTAAAAACCGCAAAGGGTGAGTTTGTTGGCATATTTGATGCGGATTTTATTCCAAGGAAAAATTTTCTTATGATAGTACTGCCATTTTTTAAGGATCCAAATATTGGTATGGTGCAGACAAGATGGGAGCATTTAAACAGGGCATATTCTTTGGTTACCCAGATACAGGCTCTGGCTCTTGACGGGCATTTTGTGCTGGAGCAGCAGGTTAGGAATAAGGCAGGTTACTTCATAAATTTCAATGGCACAAGCGGGATATGGCGCAAAGAATGCATATTTGATGCAGGGAACTGGGAAGCTGATACATTGACAGAAGACCTGGATCTTTCCTACCGCGCACAGCTAAAAGGGTGGAAGTTTAAATATTTAACTGATTTTACTACTCCATCGGAAGTGCCATCGGAAATTAATTCGCTTAAATCGCAGCAATTCAGGTGGACAAAAGGTGCAATAGAAACTGCCCGCAAAATGCTGTTCAGGGTTTGGGTAGCAAAGCTGCCGCTTAAGACAAAAATAATGTGTACTTTCCATTTAACAAATAATATTGTCTTCCCGTTTATACTGTTGGCTTGTCTGCTTAACATGCCAATAGTGCTTATTAAAAATACTGGCTTGTATGATACTTATTTCATGTTCATGTCAGTGTTTGTGCTTGCATTTATAGCATCATTTCTATTCTATCTATATTCACAGAAAGATGTTTATGCTGACTGGCGCTCACGTATATTGCTGTTTCCCGTTTTTATGGCAGGAAGTATGGGATTTGCGATAAACAACACCAAGGCAGTATTTGAAGCGCTGATAAACAAGAAGTCTGAGTTTGTAAGGACGCCCAAATACGGTATTGAAGGCGATAAGGATAAGTGGCAGGATAAGAAATATGTACACAAAAAAGTTGTTAAGTTTTCAGTTATACTTGAGCTGTTGGTTGCATTTTACAGCCTTGCATGTGTAGTTTTATCGGCAGTAACTTTGCAGATATCAGCAATACCGTTCCAGTTAATGTACACATTTGGCTTTGGGCTGGTTGCGTATCTTTCAATAAAGCATGTAATTGATACAAACAAAAAAGTAGCGGAGCAATCTGCGTAAAGTATATAATAATTATTCTAAGTGGTAGATACTGACATAATAAAATACCTGATACAAAAGCTGGAAGACAAAATAAGGAGTAATCCTTTGACTCCGGAGTTTGTTAAGCTTGCTAATTATTACCTGATAAACGGAAATATTACTGAGGCTATAGCGTTATTGCAGGCAGGATTGAAATTTTATCCAACTTATGTAACAGCACAATTAGTGCTTGGCAAAGCATACTTAAGCAACAGGTATTTTTTTGATGCAAAGAAATTGTTTGAAAAACTGCTTGCTGATAATCCTGAAATGGCAATAGCTCAGAAATATCTTGATATAGCAATTGATCTTACAAAAAGCGAAGTATCACGCCGCCATGAAGAGGATATAATACCAAAGCTTGAATTCAAAGCTCCCGATTACAATGATTATGATTACAACTATAATCTATTTCCTACTTATGAAATAGAAGAGTTATCAACCGATAGAGTTGACCTGAAGGAAATTGAGGAATCGAATGAATATGCTGAGTTCAGGAAGATATTTGAGTCACCCCATTTTTTTAAAAAAGAGGGAATAAAGCCTGCCTACGAAAAGAAAAGACTTAAGAATAAGTTTGAAGTCAAAATAATAACGGAAACTCTGGCTGATATTTTTGCGAAGCAGGGTAATTACTTTGATGCAATGGAAGCTTATACTTATCTATTAAAGATAAAACCTGAGCGTACGGAAATGCTGGAGAGCAAAATAAGCGAAGTAGAAGTTCAGATAAATAAACTTATTAATGATTTTTGAAGACCCCCTCTAAATCTCCCCCTTAAAGGGGGAGACTAAGTGGGGGTCTTTACTTTGCTCAGGTATTCCCGGATGAACTTTAACTACCTTTTCGCCTTTAATAACAACACTACCGCTTTTAGCTCCGTTATACTTTGAAACATTCTTTCCTTCAGTATATGCTACAGGAACAAACTTAGCTTTTTTTGCTTTACTATAAAAAGCGCAAATTTCTGCTGCAGATTTAATGTAATCCTTAGGAATAACACCGTTAAAATCTTCGGGTATTTTAAGAATAGTGTGTGAGCCGCTTGTGCCTCTTACGTGGAACCACAGGTCATTTTGCTTAGTGTATTTGAATGATAGAAGGTCATTAGCTTCGGAATGCTTGCCAACCCATACTTCAAATCCTTCTCCAAGCGGGAAAATGCGGAAATATTTTAAATTATTATCGGTTTCCATTGTACAAATATACTAATTCTGAAGGAGCGTAGCGACTGAAGAATCTATGTTGAACTTTTGTGCCTTAAGCATAGGAATGAGTAAGTAATTCAGACCACCCCTAAATTAACTACCTACCGGTAGTTAATTTCTTCCCCTCCTTAAAAAAGGAGGGGAGCGTATTTTTTGTAGAGACAACCAGGTGGGTCGTCTCTACGCATATAATATTGTAAACAAAAAAGGCGTTCTTTGCAGAACGCCTTTGGTATTAATATTTAATTCGTGTTATCCTTTGTTCAACGCTTCTGCGCCGCCTACTATTTCTAGTATCTCTGTTGTGATCTTAGCCTGGCGTGCCCTGTTGTATGTTAAGTTGAGTGAATTCAGCAGGTCATTGGCATTTGTTGTAGCTGCATCCATCGCAGTCATACGCGCTGCCTGCTCTGATGCAAATGATTCAAGCAGCATACGCCATACCTGTGTATTCAAATGTCTTGGCAGAAGGTTATTAACAATTTCAACACTTGAAGGTTCAAAAATATAGCTGGAAACCTTTGTCTTTTCACCTTCAGCCGCTTCAAATGGCGGAATAGGAAGGAACTGCTCTGCAATTGTCTTAGACTGAATTACAGATTTGAATTCATTATATATAATAACAACTTTATCAAATCGCTTATCAATATAGCCCTTAATAATTTCCTTTGCAATATTTTGTGCATCATCAAATGTGAGCCTGTCAAAAACATTAATTGATCTTGCATAAAGGTCATAATTTCTTTTTGAAAAATGGTCATATGCTTTTTTGCCAATCGGGAAAACTGTAAGATCATGGCTCTTTAAAAAATCGCCATAGGTATCATGAATTATTGATGCAGCAGTTTTAAGCAGGTTTGTATTGAATGAACCGCACAGACCTCTATCAGCAGCAACAACTACAATGCAAACCTTTTTAATTTCCCTTTGCTTAAGAAGCTCATTATCAAAGCTTTCAATAGTGGGGATAAGATTCCTTAAAATTTCACTGATCTTCCTTGCATAAGGTCTTGCAGCAACAACATTCTGCTGAGCCTTGCGGAATTTTACCGAAGCTATCATTTTCATAGCCTTGGTTATCTTCTCAGTGTTCTTGATGCTTCCTATCCTGTCACGTATTTCTCTTAATGTTGCCATTTATTGTTTTTTGTGTTGTCTTACTGAACTTGGTTCAGTATCTGTTGATTTATGTTTTTTGGACCCTGAATCCAATCCAGGGTGACAATGAATAAGAACTTTATTTTACTGATACCTTGAAATTATTTGTGAAGTTATCAAGTATCTGTTTAAGCTTAACTGAATTATCCTGGTTAAGTTCGCCTGATGTTGAAATAGCATCAAAAATATCTTTATGTTTTAGATCCATCATTTCAAGGAATTCTTTTTCATATCTTTTTACTTCCGGAAGCGGTATTTCATCAAGGTAGCCGTTAGTACCCGCAAAAAGAATAGCAACCTGCCTTTCAACAGGATAAGGTGTGTATTGTCCTTGCTTCAGAATTTCTACAAGCCTTGCGCCGCGTGTTAGCTGCTGAAGTGTAGCCTTATCAAGATCTGAGCCGAATTTTGTGAATGCTTCTAAAGCACGGTACTGTGCAAGATCTAAACGGAGTGTACCGGCAACTTTTTTCATTGCTTTGATCTGTGCGGAGCTTCCCACACGAGATACTGATATACCTACGTTGATAGCGGGTCTAACACCTGAGTTAAACAGGTTCGGTTCAAGATATATTTGTCCATCTGTAATAGAAATTACGTTTGTGGGGATATATGCCGATACGTCGCCTGCCTGAGTTTCAATAATTGGTAATGCTGTTAAGCTTCCTCCGCCAAGATCATCAGATAACTTTGAAGCTCTCTCAAGAAGTCTTGAGTGTAGATAAAATACATCGCCCGGGTAAGCTTCACGTCCCGGTGGTCTTCTGAGAAGAAGTGATACTTCGCGGTAAGCAGCAGCCTGTTTTGAAAGATCATCATAAATACAAAGTGCATGCCTGCCTGAATCACGGAAGAACTCGCCAAGTGTAGCTCCTGAATACGGGGCTAAGAACTGCATCGGGGCTGAATCGGATGCTGCTGCTGTAACAACAGTAGTGAATTCCATTGCTCCAGCTTCCTGAAACTTTGCTACTACCTGAGCTACGGTTGATTGCTTCTGCCCGATAGCTACATATATACAGTAAACGTTTTTTCCTTTTTGGTTGATAATTGTATCAATGGCAACAGCAGTTTTACCTGTTTGCCTGTCGCCAATAATAAGCTCTCTTTGTCCTCTTCCGATAGGTATCATGGAGTCAATAGCTTTAATACCTGTCTGTAAAGGTTCTTTAACCGGCTGTCTTGCGATAACGCCCAAGGCTTTTCTTTCAATTGGGAGGAACTGTGTTGTAGCTATTGCGCCTTTACCGTCAACTGGCTGTCCAAGCGGGTTAATAACTCTGCCCACCATCGCTTCGCCAACGGGCATTGAGGCTACTCTGCCTGTGCGCCTTGCTTCATCGCCTTCTCTTACTAGTGTATAATCACCAAAAAGAATGCAGCCTACGTTATCTTCTTCAAGGTTCAAAGCCATGCCAAATACGCCATGTGGAAATTCGATAAGTTCACTTGCCATACATTTTGTCAATCCGTAAACACGGGCAACACCGTCGCCAATTTGCACAACTGTTCCTACTTCATATATATCAATTTCTTTTTCAAATCCTGATAATTGTTTACGAAGTATCGCCGATACTTCATCTGGTTTTACTTCAGCCATCTTGTTATATTATTATATTAATTTTAATTTTATTCCGGTGTTAAAAAATTTTAAATGATGCTTAATTATTAAAGCTTCCTTCTGCAAATTTTTTTCTTAAAAGCTCAAGCTGCCTAGTAATGCTTGCGTCTATTATCCTGTCTTCAATCCTTGCAATAAATCCGCCTTTGATTGCCGGATCAACTGTATAGACTGCATTGATATCTTTGCCTGTAAATTGTTTAAGCTTATCTGTAAGAGTTTTTTTCTCGGCTGCGGTAATTTCAACTGCTGTTTTTACCTTTGCCTGAACAATGCCCTGTTTTTCGTT
Source organism: Ignavibacteria bacterium (assembly GCA_043744495.1). Classification (GTDB taxonomy): domain Bacteria; phylum Bacteroidota; class Ignavibacteria; order Tepidaquicellales; family OLB5; genus OLB5. Next base: position 4,818 of record JAYTUN010000221.1, on the reverse strand, counting down.
TACAAGATTAATGAAGTCATCTGTGATATCAAACAGAAGATTTATTCTGTTCTTTTCACAAAGGAATTCCAGAAATCTAAGTGTTAATGTATTTACTTTCCCTGAAAACATCGCTTTTATTACTGCGGCTTTTTTTTCAGAAGAAATTACCGGTGTTAACAGGAAGTTGGAAAGCTCTTTTGAGCCAGCAATTGATCTTTGAAGGTCAATAAGATCCTGTTTAACGCTATCAACTGACTTTTGTTCTTCCGCCGTGTAGTAAAGCGCTAAATTATATTTTCTTGCTACTTTTCTATTGGTCATTTCTTAATTAATTAACCGCACTTGTTCAAAATTAATTCTGCGGAATCTTACTTATGAAGCTATCCATAATTTTTTTCTGTTTTGCAGCGTCAAGATTTTCATCAATTATCTTGCCTGCTGCCTGTACAGCGAGGTTTGCGATTTCATCTTTAAGTGAATTAAGAGCTGAAAGCTTTTCGCGCTCAATTTCGCTTTTCGCCTGCTTTATCATACGTGCTGTATCGTCACTTGTCTTATTGATAAGATCATTTCTCATTTTTTCTGCAAGCTCCCTGCCTTCAGAAATAACTTTTCTTGCATCTTCATCAGCTTTTGTAAGTAAAGCCCTGTTCTGGGCAAGGATCTTTTCAGCTTCCTGCTTTAAGTATTCGGCTTTTTCAACAGTATCTTTAATGCACTGCTCTCTATCATTAAGAGATTTTAAAAGCGGACCCCATGCATACTTCTTTAATATAAGAAGAAGCAGTACAAAAATAATAATTGTCCAAATTATCAGGCCGGGCTCAACTGAAAGCAGGGTATCTTTTTTTTCACCTGTTTCATTTGAAATGAAGAGAAGTATATTATAAAAATGCGCTAAAAATATATTAGCTAATTGCATAATAATCCTTTAATGTTTTTTAATTTAACGGGAAAACTTTAATCAATATCAATCCCGGTTTAAACCTGTTACAGCTTTGCCGGGATCAATAAAAATTATTTACCCTGTAATATGAAGCAAATAACCAGAGCGAAAAGAGAAACACCTTCAACCAAAGCTGCTGCAATGATCATAGTTGTTCTTATATCGCCTGTGGCTTCCGGCTGCCTGCCGATAGCTTCAAGAGCTGCTGCTGCGAGTCTGCCGATACCAATACCGGTTCCTATTACTGTAAGGCCTGCGCCTATACCTGCTGCTAACGCTGCTAAACTCATTTTAAATTAATCCTTTCTTAGATATTGTATGTTTTAATATGTTGATATATTTATTAATTATGAATCAAAATTTTAAATTCGGATAAGATTCCTAATTTTGTGTTCCTGTTTTTCGTGTTCTTGTTTTTTAATGTTCCTGTTCTACAGCCATGCCTATAAACAGGGCTGAGAGCATTGTGAAAATATAAGCCTGAAGAAAACATACCAGCAGCTCAAGCAAATAAATAAAGAGCGAAAATGCTATTGAAACCGGTATAATTACATACCCAAGAGTAAATATCAGGCTGACAAAAGCCAAAATTACAATGTGACCTGCTGTCATATTGGCAAATAGACGAATACTTAATGCGAATGGTTTTGTCAAAAGTCCAAGGAACTCTATTACTACCATAATTGGAAGAACAAAAATTGGAACACCGGGCGGCACAAGACCTTTAAAGTATCCGAAAAACCCGTTATGTCTAATACCCTGTACCTGTGTCATTGTAAAAGTAATTAATGCAAGTGCCGCTGTAACGCTGATATTACCAGTTGCAGTTTTCATAAATGGAAGCAGCCCGAGAAAATTTACGAAGAGTATAAAAAAGAATAGAGTTAAGAAAAACGGAAGAAAAGTAACCCCTATTTTTCCCATGGATGGAATTACAATATCATCTTTTACAAAAACGACAATTAATTCAATAAAGTTTCCTAATCCGGTGGGATGCTTTCTGCGCTTATTGCTGGATGCTGCATACGATAGCACTATAATCATCAGTACAGCTACTATCAGCATCATCAATATATGTGAAGTAATAGAAAAATCAATAATAACGCCGCCTATATGAATAGGGGGTATAGTTAATAATTTATGATCAGAAACGTGCTCAATGATCCAGTTGTTATCTTCTTTTGGAGCAGCATTAAGTATCGCAAGCGAATCCGTTTGAGAAAAGCCGGTAAGAAATGTCATTAAAAATTATTCCTTAAGTAGTAGTCTAAAAAAAACTGTTATATTTATTAAGTGAAACCTGAATTTTTATTTGGATGTATTCTTTTTATCCTGAAGCTGTTTTTTATGCAGGTAAGCTATTTCAAGAGAAACGTAAAGCATGTAAAAGAAAAATACCGAGCCAACAAGTGAAACTTCATCAAACTTTGCGAAATATAAAAGTATCAGCAGCAGAATTGCGATAAGTATCATCCGTAAGCCCATACCGCCAAACACAATAACCATAAAACTTTTAGTAGGTTTGTTAAATGCTAAAGTATTTAGGAAGTAACCAATTACAGCATTCAATAACCCTATTGCAAAACCGCATATTATACCGTACATCTGAACCTGTGAAGCATATTTCCAAAGCGGGAAAGCTGAAATTGCAATTATAACAAGACTGACGATAACTAATTGCTTAATAAATCCCATTGATACTTTGGGAGTATTAGCTTTTGTTTGACTGCTACTTGCCATTATCAGCCTTTTTTATTGTTAGACCCCGATACAGATTTATAAAACCACCAATTGCGCCAAATGCAACTCCAATAATAAACAGTATATTTTCTGTATTAAGCCATCCATCAAGCCAATAGCCTATTAATGCGCAAAGAACAATTGAAACCCCGTATTGGAATGCATATTCAGCGTATCTCCATCCGGAGCTGTAATTTTTGGCAACATTTCGGAACTCAGACGGTTTTTCTGCATCTTTTTTATCAAAAATGCCTTTATTTTCCGCCATTTTTTGCCAAAGTTTTCAGTGAATTTACAAAAATAACAAAAAATTAAACTAAAATCAATTTAGGAATTTAGTGGGAAGGGGTATATAATTTCTCAAAAGAGCATAGTTGTAAGACTACAAAAGTCTATAAGCAAACATTAATTGAAAGATATGCTTTGAAGGTTTTGATAATTGTTTTGTTAACTCAAGACTTTTGTAGTTTTATAATAAAATTAAACGAGAAAAACGATAAGACTACAAAAGTCTATTATTGTTTAAACAGATATAATCAATATTAAGATGTAGTATTTCTAAAAAGTATTTTAAGACTTTTGTAGTAAGTTTTCTAAAATCTAAGCCATTCCCTTGGATTAACAGGTGTTGAATTTTGCCATAACTCAAAATGCAGTGATTGACCCTCAAGTGTTTCGCCGGATTTACCAATAACCTGGTTGAGTTTAATGTTATCTCCAATTGCAACATTCACTTCGCTTAAAGCTGCATAAACTGTTCTGTAACCATTTTCATGAGTTATTATAACTACTTTCTTGTAAAATGGAATTTCACCAATCATTGTTACAACTCCCGCAGCGACAGCATAAACTTTTGAAGAGCGTGCTATTGAAAAATCAACTCCGTTGTTAATTGAAATTGCCAGTGTTTTATTATCAGAAATATTCCCGAAGTTAGTTGTTATCAAACCAAGATCAACAGGTAGGTTCATATTTCCTTTTACCTTTGCAAGGTTACCTGATTCATAACTGAGCCTGTTATATTTGCTTTCTTTAAAACTCTCGCGGTTGTTTTCAAAATTACTTATGAAGTTCCTAATATTGTTTAACTGAACTTCGTATCTTGTAACTTTACCTGCAAGCAGGTTTTGTTCGCTTTCGGAATTTCTTTTTTGTATTTTCAGCTCATTTAACCTTGTATCAAGTACGTTTCTTTCATTTCTCTTTGCTTCAACATAGAACCGCTGTGATGAAGTTGAAAGGCTAAGCATTTTCTTTTTTTCTTCTAAAATGAATTTCTTAGATTTTAAGTCTCTTAACTCTTTTTTGCGGTTCTGTGAAAATTTCTGTAAATATTGGTTGCGCCTCAAGTATTCATTGGGAGTTTTGGAGCTTAAGAGCAGCTCAAGCTCATAGTTCTCACCGTGTTTGTACAAACTAACTACTTTTTGTTTAAAACTTTCCTGTATCCTATCAACTTCTTCGGCAAGGTAAATTATCATGTTGGTTTCAATAGCAATCTGGTCAGGGGTCATATATGATTCATTTTCGTAATTTTTAAGGAAGCTGTTAATTGCGTTGATTGCCGACTCAACACTATCTATCTGCTGATTAATAATAGCTGTCCTGGAAGATATTTTTGTGATATTGTTCTTACTTTCAATAATAACTTTATCAATATGATCAGCCTGTTTTTTCTTATCCTGCAATATTTCTTCGTAAGTGGCGCCGCTTAGCAAAAGCACAAATAACAGGGATAAACAGTATTTCACTGTAATGCTTAATTCCATTTTATTACCTTAGCTGATTTGGGGATCTTAATTTTGAATGCAATATCACTTTTGTTGAATTCTTTATTAACGTAATCAACATATACTGATTGTTTTTTGCCGGGATTTTTAATTTTTATATTAGAAGGGAAGTAAACGGTTTTTCCCGAAGCATTTTCTTCAAAGTAATTGGTGTAATTTACTTCAACAACAGTATTATTTTGTTCATCTAATGAATTATATTTTTGAACCGTATATTTTTCAGGATCAATATAAAATTTTTGCGAGCCCGGGTTTTTGTTTGATTTAAAAGTATATAATCCATTTTCTGATTCAGCCGCGGCAGTATCAGTTGAATCTTCATTAAAATTAAAACCACCTGTAAAACCGTTCAACAACTCA
>JAYTUN010000220.1:0-3418 GCA_043744495.1 Ignavibacteria bacterium | reverse complement strand
TCATTAATAATACACGAGTTAATACTCGTAGTTAAAATAAAAACAATGATTTGCTCCAAAGGAGCCCCTTTGGGGCAAGCTGAGCGGTCAACTTGAGTAAAATTAATAAACAAAAGAGGGCATTTTGATAACTCAAGTTACATATAGCAAATAGAAATAATTAAGAAACATATAATAAAATTTCTAAATTTTATTACTATTTAATTACCATCGTTGTTAAACTTTTTAAATTGTAAACTCCTCAACGTGTAGGCTGTGATTTCAGCTACTATAATTGATTGATGTCTCAGACTAGACTAATTGAGCGGGCGAAAGCAATCTCTTTAAAATTGCATCTACCGGCTTTCGCTTGTTAAAAGTTTCGCTTCTTTGCACAAATTGCCTCAAATTAAAAGGTAACTATAGCAGTAGTATTATTCTTTTTTTGCTACTTAGCGGGATGAGTTTTTTGATTTTTAAAAAACCACCAATTTTCATATATTTGCAGGATATGACAATAGCATTCGTTTATCCCGGGCAGGGTTCGCAATACGTTGGTATGGGGAAGGATCTTTATAACACATACCCAGAAATTAAGGAATTATATCAACAGGCAAATGAGATACTTGGCATTGATATTGCGGCTATCAGTTTTGAGGGTCCCGATGAAAAAATTAAACAAACATTTATAACCCAGCCTGCAATTGTAATACACTCTGTTGCTGCAACAAGGCTTGTTAAAAATAAGGAAGCACATTTTACTGCAGGGCACTCACTTGGCGAATTTTCAGCTCTCATAAAAGCGGGTGCCCTGAGCTTTGAAGACGGACTGAAACTTGTTCAGCTACGCGGTGAGCTTATGCAAAAAGCTGGTGAAGAGAACAAAGGCACAATGGCGGCAATTATCGGACTTGACACCATAAAAATTATCGAAGTATGCAGAGATGCATCTGAATACGGTATAGTCCAGGTTGCCAATTTTAATTCGCCTGGGCAAATTGTAATTTCAGGTACAATCGAAGGTGTACACAGGGCAATGGAGCTTGCAAAAGAGCGCGGGGCAAAAATGGCTAAGGAGCTTGTTGTGCACGGCGCATTCCATTCTCCACTTATGGAGTCAGCCCGTGAGGATTTTAAAGTTGCGCTTGATTATACTGAGTTCAAAAAAGTACAGATACCTGTTTATACAAATGTTCATGCAAAACCTATTACAGGTGGTACTGACATTGAATTTATCAAGGAAACTTTGTTTGATCAGCTCACATCATCTGTCCGCTGGGAAGAAAGCATAATTAACATGATAAGCGACGGCGTAAGGGAGTTCATAGAGCTTGGTCCAGGTAAAGTGCTACAGGGATTGATAAAGAGGATTGATAATACGGTTGTCGTTAAGGGTATTGATAATACAGAAGATATTCGCAAAATGCTGAGCATAAATAAATTATAGAAAGACGGTAAATATAAAATGAGCACATTACTTGAAGGCAAAACAGCTTTAATCACCGGAGGCGCTAGGGGTATAGGTCGGGCAATTGCGGAAGAATTCATAAATGAAGGAGCTGTTGTTGCTATTATAGATAAATTCTTTCCGGATGATTTTGAAAACTGGGTAAAGAGCATGTCAGGGAGTGGAAGGAAAGTGATCTCGAGATCTCTTGATGTTACAAATACAAAAGAAGCTGAACAAGTTTCTATTGAATTAGCTAAAGAGATGGGAAAAGTGGACATCCTGGTAAATAATGCCGGAATAACCCGTGATAGGCTGGTCATGCGAATGAGCGAAGAAGATTGGGATGCCGTACTTGCTGTCAATCTTAAAGGTGCATTCAATATGATGAGAGCCCTTTCTATGATAATGGCAAAACAACGAAGCGGTAAGATCGTTAATATCAGTTCTGTTGTTGGTGTTATGGGCAATGCTGGTCAGTCGAACTATTCAGCTTCTAAAGCCGGGCTGATCGGACTATCAAAATCGGTTGCTAAGGAACTGGCTTCAAGAAATGTTTGTGTAAACTGCGTAGCCCCCGGATTTGTTGAAACAGAAATGACAGCAAAGCTTAATGATGAACAAAGAGCTGCAATGCTTAATGTTGTTCCCATGAAGCGCACTTCTCAGCCTTCGGAAATTGCAGGGGTTGTGGCTTTTCTTGCTTCAAACAAGGCAGATTATATTACCGGGCAGGTTCTTTGTGTTGATGGCGGTATGGTAATGTAAAACTTTTTGGTTTTCAACTTGTAAGGTAATCCTAAAAGTTAAAGGTTTATGCGAAGCATTCTGCGAAATATTATTGAATGATTATCTTAGGAAGTCTCTTTGGGACTTCCTTTTTTTTAAGCCTTACTGAAATACTTTTCAACTGCTTAAGCAGTTCATGCAATTTAATTCCTGAATAAACCTCATCATATTTATTCAGTTTATTAATTGCCTTATCAAGCTGAATTATTGTTCCTTTGAAATTGTGAGAAGCCACGCCTGAGGCGGGCAAGGCATTCTTCGTATTTATCTTTGTAAGGTGATAAAATCCAACTGCAATGTGCAGCAAGCCCTGGTAGAAATCACGTGAGTTACCCCTTACATCAAACCATATATCTTCAAGTATTTCGTGGCACTCAAAATAATCGGCTTCGTTGAATTTCTTTATAGCAGTAAGCAGCCTTGAGCGCTTGTATGTATCCATAAGTTTATGTATTTACAGTTTGATCTTCTTTTATTTCACCGGCAGGTTCTGTGATTATCTCAGCAGTAATAACAGCATTTTTGGGAGTATCAGGCGGAACATTCTTTTTCTTCTTCCTATCTATCAATGCATCAAAACTTAATACACCTGCTCCTGCAAATAGCGTAGCTGCAAAGCAGATGAAAAACAGGAGATCTTTATTGAATGGTATTCCATCAGTTGGGAAAAGACCGCGTGATGCAATTTTTGTAATTGATATAAGTGCAAGTGTGAAACTTGTCACAGGGGTGAAAAATCCCATGATATAAAGTGCTCCGAAAATTATAAGTAAAAAGGGAGTAGCAAACCCTATAATGAAAGCAGTGTTTTCGCTGAAGAAATTTAATGCCTTAACCTTGTTGATGTAATCTTCTATGTTGCTTGCTTGCATAATGCCAAGTGATAGTGTATATGTGCCGGCAACTAAGCGGATAAGCAGTAATCCTAATGTGGGTTTCCCGTGGGCTTTAAACATTAAACTCATAGTAGTAGAGTTTAGTTATTGGAATGGAAGCTGTTACTTAATTTTAATAACCGAATTTAAAAATTCTCTTCCTTTATCTGTCTTGAAAAATCTTTCTCTTTGCATTGCATCTTTTTTCTCAGTGAAAGATTCTTTGTAAATTAACTCAAGTTGACCGCTTAGGAATATGTTTTAACCCCGACATTTATGTCGGGGGTTTAAAAATACGTTGAATTCAGGGCTTTAGCCCTGAAAATCA
>JAYTUN010000219.1:0-42529 GCA_043744495.1 Ignavibacteria bacterium | reverse complement strand
CTGAAGCTAAATATATTTTCATTAATAATACACGAGTTAATACTCGTAGTTAAAATAAAAACAATGATTTGCAAGCTGAGCGGTCAACTTGAGTTATTTACTAAAGCAATTATTCCTTTAATCTTAAATTAATCTTCGTTTTAATACTGTTTTTCAGCTTATTTTGATCTATCTATATAATATTTACTTGTTATTTGCATAACTGTTTTATATTTTTATAAATAATAGAGAGGACTTTCAAATATGAAAAAGTCAATAATCTTAACATTATATCTTCTTTTAATTTCAATTAATATTCATTCTCAAATATTCCTTGAAGAAAAAGAATTTTCAGATAAAGATTTCCCTTTTGTTATTTTAAGCGAAGGATTTAATTCTTCAGGATTTCCTCCTTTCGGATGGTCAACTCAAATAATTGCCGGTTCATACAACTGGTCACAGGCTTTTTACGGAGCATATTGCAATTCTCCCCGTTCAGCATTTATTCCGTTCCATTCATCACCAAGCGGACAAGTTGCAAGGCTGATTACTCCAAATTTTATTCCAACTTCGGGATATTATGATTCATTGATATTTTCACAGGCATACTGTCAAAGACCAGGTGTAACTGAATCACTGGAGATTTTTGTTTCATCTAATTCGGGAACCACATGGCAGTTATTCATGTCCTATACCAGTCCAAGCTTAGTTACAGCACCTGCCACTTCTACTTTTTTTTATCCCACCTGCAGTCAATGGCAGAATAAAGGCTTGTATCTTCCCTTAAATACAAATAGAATTTTCTTTCAGGCATCAGGAGGCCAGGGAAATAATCTTTATATAGATGAGATATTGATAACACCCTCTTTACTAACGGGAATCACTGAATATTCAACTGAAATACCTGCAAACTTTAAGCTGTACAATAACTTTCCCAATCCGTTTAATCCATCCACTAAGATCAGGTTCGATATAACGGAAAGGACTAATGTAAAAATAATTGTTTACAGCGCAGAGGGAAAGGAAATAACAGTTTTGGTGAACTGCCAGTTAGAGGCAGGAAAATATGAAACTGAATTTACTGCTTCAAATCTTTCCAGCGGAATATATTTTTATAGACTGATAACGGATAATTATTCAGATACTAAAAAGATGATCCTGGTAAAATAGGTCGTTATTTATTTTTTAGCAGAGTTTATTTCACCTAAGAGTTTTATTGCAAACTGGTTACCCGGTTCAGCAATTAATATTTGTTCGCAATACATTCTGGATATTTCCATATTACCTGTTTTAAAGTTCAGGTATGCAGATGTCAAATATGCATCCAGCGATTTGGGTCTGAGTTCCATAACAACATCCATTAATTCTTCTGCTTTTTTAAGATCACCTTTCTTAATGTAATATCTAGCCAGGTTTATCCTGTAAGTAATGTTTACGGAATCTTTTTGAAGCACTTCATTTTCAAGAATTTTTGCTTCAGCTTCTCTATCCATCTCATAATATATCAGCGAGAGCAATCCATTGCATTCATTTATGTAATAATGCGAGTTTTTTAATCCCTCAACCTGCCTTTCTGCCTGGTTAAGCAAATTTATTTTACTTTCCCTGGTCATATTTTCACTTGAAAAACACTGCCTGTAAACTGTATAAGCAAGCGCATATTTGTAATCAGTGTAATGGTCATTCATGGCAATTGCGGTGTTCATGTTATAAACTGCTTCTGCAAACTTACCCTGTTTAATTAAATTGTTTCCAAGCTTAAAATATCTATCGGCTTTCAGATCATTAATACTATCGTATATACTATATGTAAATATCAGTATTAAAGGTATTGCTACTGCTGTTAGAATTTTTGAATTAATTGCAAATTCCTTTGTTTTTTCAGTGTCTAAGGATTTTAATGCAGCTATGAAAACAAAAAAGTATAATAATATTGAAATATCATCAAAATTCGTTAAACCATAAACACAATACCCTGTTAGAAAAACAAGGAATGCTGTAAATTTTATTTTTACTTCAGTTTCATTTTTTTTGAAAATATTTATTATACATCGCCTGATAGATTGTACAAGCAAACTTAAATAAGCCAATAACCCAAATAAACCCATTGAATAAAGCATATATAAATAATTATTATGAGGGTGATCAAAATATCCGGTTCTTTCAAGAAGTCTAAGCCTGTTAGAATAAAACTCTTCGAATGCTGAAGAAAATACGGCAATCCCGGTGCCTAATAAAGGATATTTGAAAAATATATTAAACGAATCCTGCCATAATACAAACCTGGGATTATTTGAAACGTTCAATAAACTAAGAAATCTTTTTGATAAAAAACTATCGGGAAAAATAACAATATAAAGCAAAAAAATTAATAATGCGCCGGCAGAAACATATAAAATATTTTTAATATTTTTCATTACATTTATATGTGCTTCACCGGTATCCTTTTTTTTCTTGATAAGCAGGAAAAAAATAATTAATAGAATTGCAATTTCTGCCCCTAATGCAATATAAGCCGATCTTGTGCCTGATACAATTATTCCGGTTATGATAATTAAAGGAAAAACTATCCTTATAATTTTATTCTTTTTTGAGCTAATATTTAAAGCTGAAAAAGGAAAAATTAGTACCAGAAAACCACCAAAAAACACCGCATTCCCAAATGTGGTTATTGGTCTATCCAGCCCGGGGGGTTGAATGCCAAATGGATCATAACCTGTCATCTGGATAAAAGAATGCACCGAAATAACAACTGCAATAATTTCAGCTAAAAGGAATAAAGAATTAAAACGTTTTCTATCCCTGAAAATACCGGAAGATAAAAAGTAAATTAACGCTAAATAAATAAATGTTATTAAGCCTATCTCTCTTTGATATCTTCCGAATACACTGACTTTAGGGTCGATTGAAAATACCGTCGATAGAATTGCAGCAAGAATAAATATTAAAACAGGTATATCAAAAGCTTTATTTATGTTTAATGAAAATTTATTTTCTTTTTTTAAATTTTCTTCAATTGAAATTACCAGGCTAAATAAAACAAAAAAAGAGCCCAATATGATAAATGCGCTTCTTTTTACAAGATCAACCGGGTTTTCAAAATACATAGATATAGCAAGAGGCACACTTGTAATAAGCATTACAAATAAGTAGAACGGGATATAAGAATAATTATTTAATCTGCTATCCATAATTTATTTTTTCAGGTTTACGTCAATTTGCGGAAAGGGGATTGAAATTTTATTCTTATCAAATTCTTTCTTTACCACTTCATTAAGATAAAAACCCTGTTCAATTACTTTCCCTGTTAATATTTCTAACGAATGTTTTTCAAGCATATTATTATATCATCTTTATCATATAAAAATCAATTTTCATTGCGCTTCCGTCTTTACCCGGACCTTCTATGAATGCGTGCAGGTTTCCACCTTCAAGCTGGTAAGTTATTTTTTTGGGGAAGTCATGTTCAGGATTTTCAAAAACCACTGTACTATCACTTACACTGCTCATCCTAAACTTTGCGGGTGCACTGTTGTGTTCTACATCTGCAATATAAAATATCCCCTCAGGTGAATTTTCAATTATTAATTGTTCGCTGAATATCACTTCACTATTCTTTATGGTTTTTGAGCTTCCTTCATATAAATTTTCATTCACAACTTTCCATTCTTCGTATGATCGGCTCTCGCCTTCAGCAGATACCCAGTTGTCAACTATCCATAAAATCTTCTGCATATCAGTTTTTTCCTGTGCCATTATAACCTGTGTATTAATTATAAATAATAATATTAATAAATATTTCATCAAATGTTTCACTTGTTTACACGCAAATTTAAGGATTATTGATGACTCTTTCTATTGAAGAATATACTTCATTAACCGAAATATTATGCATACACTTCGCTCCGTATATTTCACCATTTGGAATTATTCCAAAACATTTTCCTTCATTACAAATATCACATTTTCCTTTTGGTTGAACTACTGCATGAACACTTTCATCTTCATATATCTTCCACATAATATCACCATATTTCTCAAGCAATCCAACTGTTTTAACTCCAACAGCAGCAGCTAAATGCCTTGGACCTGAATTATACACCAATGCAGCATCAGCACATTTAAGTATTCCCGCAAGTTCTGAAATTGTCTCTGATTTAATTTTCTTAATAGGTACTTTTACATACTTCATTAAATCAGCAATATAATCTTCATCATACTCGTTGTAAGTTAAAAGAATATCTATTCTATTTTTTGCCCGTAGCCTTTCAATCAATTCAGCAAGTTTAATAGGATGCCATTGCCTATCCTTATCGCTTGCCCCTGGATGAATTAAAAGTAATTTTCTGCCTGCATCAATATTCAACTCTTTTAAAATTCTTTTTGCATTTTCAACTGCCTCATTCGAGATTTTAAAAAATGTAGTTTTATCCTTTGCTGTAATTCCGAGCGGTTTTAACAGGTCACAAAAATAATTCAGAACACCTGCATCACTTCGTTTTACCCGAGGCTTATCTGTGAGCAAACTCTCAAACTGCTGCCCTTTTTCGCCAATGCGTCTTTTTATACCTGCCAAAAAAGCCCATATAACAAACCTGTTTTGTGGGAAAGTGGAGATTACCGCATCATATTTCTGTTTACGCAGATATTTTATACAGTTCAGTTCTGCTTTAAGTCTTTTTAATCCCCTAAGTGAGCGCATCGCTTTGCGGTCAAGTTCTAAAACTGAATCAACATTTTCGTTATCGAGAAATACTCTCGCAATACCAGAAAAATCACTTTTTTCGATGACAAATTTGACCGATTCTGCAATATTCACATACTTCTGCCTACAAAACATCAGTATTGTTATGAAGGAATCAGGATATTTTTCTTTCACAGCTTTAAGGGCAGGGGTAATAATTATGGAGTCTCCAAGTTTTCCTTCAGCTAAAAAAAGTATTTTGAGGGATTTTGTCAAAAATTGCTTTCGGATGTATTTAATGCTGGCAAATTTCTGTTAGTACTCCGCCAATTGATTTCGGTTTCACAAATGCTATGAGCATATTATCTGAACCAATTTTTGGTTCTTTATCTATAAGCTCAAAGCCACTCTCATCAAGCCTCTTCATGTCGCTTTTTACGTCATCAGATTCATAAGCAACATGATGAATTCCTTCGCCGCGCTTTTCTATGAACTTTGAGATTGGTGAGTCAGGTGATGTACCTTCAAGCAGCTCAATTGTTGATTCGCCTATACTGAACTTTACAACATTTACTTTCTGTTCAGCTACAAATTCCATTTCAGATGGTTCTGATTGTAAAAGTTTTCTGTAAGTTTCCGAAGCTGCCTTAATATCTTTTACAGCGATCCCAAGATGCGATATTTTGTTTATCATATGTAATCGCTAAGTCCCTTTCTTTTTAAGTAGTCAACTATTTCCTTTACTTCCTGTGTCCTGTCCTTTTTGCAGACAAGCAGTCCGTCTTTTGTATCAATTATTATCAGGTCATCCGCCCCGATAACTCCCACAAAACCTTTCGGAGACATTATAAGGTTATTATGGGAATCTTTTATGAAACAATCTCCGATTACGGCATTATTATTTTTATCTTTGTTCTTAAGCCTGTAAACTTCATCCCAGCTTCCAAGGTCGCTCCACTTCAGGTCAGCTTTTATTACATAAACATTCTTAGCCTTTTCCATTACTCCATAATCAATAGATATACTCTTAATCTCTGCGAATACCTGCTGAAGAACCTGCTGGTATTTTTGTGTGTGGATTGCCTGCTCAATTTTCAGCAGCGCATGGTGAAGGTCTGGAATCTGCTCATTCATTTGCTTCAATATTGTATCCGCCCTGAAAATGAACATACCGCTGTTCCACAAAAAGTCGCCGCTTTCAAGAAATATCTTTGCAACATCAAGTGATGGCTTCTCGGCAAATGTCTTAACCCTGTATATATTCACATCACTGCCGTTAGAATTAAAAAAGGCATCTTCTATGAACTGTATGTATCCGTAACCCGTTTCAGGGTGCGAAGGAACAATACCAAGGGTAACAATTGCATCTTTTTCTTCGACAAACTTTAAACCTTCATTAACTACTTTTGTGAACTCATCCACATTTTCTATAAGGTGGTCAGCTGGAATAACAAACATCTTTGCCTTTTCATCGTACTGCTTAAGTATTATTGAAGCAAGTCCTATGCATGGAGCGGTATTTCTTCCTATAGGCTCGCCAATAATATTTTCTTTTGGTATTCTGGGAAGCTGTTTTTTTACAATTTCTATATACTGCTTGTTTGTGATAATAAATACCTGCTCAATGGGTACAATATCCTTCAGCCTTTTTATTGTAAGCTGAAGCATTGTATCTGCGGAGTTTGATATAGGCAGAAACTGCTTGGGCAGCTTTGATGTGCCGTAAGGCCAGAACCTTGCCCCAACTCCGCCTGCCATTACAATTGCGTATGATTTCATTTTCTCTTTTGTTATTTATTGCTGCACCGTTATTTAAGAATCTGCAAAGATCCTTACCGGGTTATTAAGATGCTGAACCAGTACGTTAAAATCTTCCGGCTTCCTGCTGGTAAGCAGCATTTTGAATGTGAAAATTATATACTTTATTATCTGCTGAACTTCCGGCTCCTGCAGATCCATCCTGTAATCTTTTATGTACTTTAAGAACACGTAAGTTACTTCCGCAAGTTTAAGAACGTTATTATTTTTTATTGCTGCAGATATTTTTGCAATAAGTCTCAGGGCATTGTTAAGCTCGCTTACTTTTTCAAGCGCATCAAACTTGCTGTACTCACCCTTTAGGTTATTTATACCGGCAAAACTTTTTTCAAATTCTTTTATGAGATATTTAAGCTTAAAGTTAGCGGTTTCAAGCTGTGACTTCTTTAATGCAGGTTTTTCAATCACAGGTCTGAATTCTTCCTCATCTTTTAAATGATCAGCAGCAGCCTGTTCTTCTGCAAAGCTCTCTGCCTCTGGTGATTGCTTAGCTTCCTCTTTCTTTTCCGCAGATACTTCTGTCAGCTCATCCTCTGTCTGGAATGCTTTGGTGAATTCCTTTACCTGCACACCGCTTATATCACTTTTGAGCTTCTCCATCTTATCTACTATTGTATCATAGTTCAGGTAATCTTCGCCTTTAATAAGACTGTTTACAAGCGCTAGTGATGAATCAAGCAGCTTGATCCTCTCACCTGTTAAAAGCTCAGGCTGACTTATTGATTTTGTAAAGTAAATGTTTAATGTGAGGAATATATCCGCTATAAGATCGAACGATAGCTGCCTTGAAAGGTTTGAAAGTTCGCTTGTTATGCCAATAATTTCTGTAAGACACTGCAGGCATTTTTCAGTAAACTTCCCTGCTTCATCTCTCATACAGTCTCTTGATACTGTTGCGATCAATTTCTCGAGTATCTTTACTTCCTCAAAAAACTTCGTTTCAAACTTATAATATGCCTCGTTCGTGATTGCTTCTTCTTTAACATGCTCAACTTCCTGCGATGAACCCATAGGTTTATGTACTTCTATTTCAAGCTCAGGAAGCTCTTCGTTAACAGTAACTTCATTAAATGTATCTTCATCCTGTCGGTCCACTGTACTCTTATTATTTAATTCACCTTCAATATCTGTTTCATCATCACCATCATTCTCATCGGTTTCTGTATCTTCATCTGAGACGGTTTCTTTTGCTCCTTCTGTAATTACAAGAGTATTATCATCTTTATCTGAATTTTCTACCGATTCACTTATACTTTCAAGCTCAAATACTTCCGCTTCACCCGTATAAGTCCCGGCATTTTCAATTAATGTAAGCCCTGTATCACCATGCTCATCATCAGCTTCGTCTGTATCTATTTCTTCCATTTCAACCAGGTTGGTAACATTATCCTCATCACCCGTATCAATTTTAATTGAATCCTTTATTTCAGGAGCCTTTTGTACGGCATCCTCCATTGAAGTTTCTTCATCTCTATTATCTTCAGTGATATTTTTTATCGCTTCCTGTACATTTTCGCTTTTATATTCATCTATCTTAGCGCATATCTTTGCAACATTTATCTTATCATACTCAAAGTTATCTTTTAAGTTAAATATTGTTACCTGAGATTTATCTATCTTATCAGATATATATAGTAAGTATTTAAACAACAGGTCAAGTCCCGCTGTTTTACCGACTAAAAAAGTAACCTTCATAACATCATCAACCGAAACGATGCTTTCTACAAGCTTTCTTAATCGGTAATTTTCCCTGAACTCACTGCCCGTGGAGTTTACCACTGTGTAAAGAAGGTAGTTTATGTAATCTTTCTTAAATGTCATATTATTTTATTTACCGCAAAGACACAGAAACGCAGAGACGCAAAGTTTAAAAATTGTTTACCAGTCTTCTGAATCCTTCTTTAAATAATTTCTGTTTAAAATCCTTTAAAAAGCTCAAATCCTTTGTAATTTAAAGGTATTGAAACCTGACTTGCTGCCTTTATTTTTCTAATTTCCAGTTCTTTTAATAAACATACTTCATAAACCGATTCTAATAAGCCAGGACCCATTATTCTATGAACTTCAATACTTGAATCTAAAATTACTTTTGAAAGTTTATTTAAATTATCGTTATCCATTTCTTTGCGTCTTAGCGTCTTTGCGGTAAATTGTTCACCTATTTATATATAGCCGCTCAACTCTATCGGCAACTGCGCAAAGTATTTCATAAGGTATCGTTCCGCAGATAGCTGCAAGCTTTTCTGCACCAAGTTTATTCCCGTTATCATCGCCCATTAACAATACATCATCTCCGATCTTTATATTATATCTTTTTCCAAGCTCAACCATTATCCAGTCCATAGTTACTGCGCCAATTTGTTTGTACAGCTTTTTGTTTATTGAAACCTTCGCTTTATTTGTCAAAAGTCTCTGGTAACCGTCACCGTAACCTATTGGAATTGAACCGATATATTCCTGCTTCTTGGCAAAATATTTCCTGCCGTAAGAAACACTCTCACCGGCATCTATCTTCTTTATAAATGTAACTTTTGATTTCAGGTTCATTATCGGTTTTAGCGGGATTTTATTCCTCACACCGCTTCCCGGATAGTATCCGTATAATAACAATCCAGGTCTTACCATATTAAAGTATGATTCCTTTAAATCAAGTACTGCTCCGCTGTTTGCAGAGTGTATTATGGGAAATTCAATCCCCGCCTTCTTCAGATCACCAAGCAGCTTGTTGAACCTTTTTAATTGCAGCCGCGAAAATGATTTGTTCTTCTCTTCTGAAGCTGCAAAATGCGTAAATATTCCTTCAAGCTCAAGATTCTTTAATGAGGCTATCTGCAATATCGTTCTGTACGCGCGGCTGTAATCCAGACCAATTCGCCGCATACCTGTATCAACTTCAATATGTATCTTAAATTTACTTTTAAATCTTCTGCTGTAATCGTTAAGGAATTTCGCCGTATCATATGATGCAACTGTTGCTGTTAAATTATTGCTGTGAAGTATTGATACATACTTTGCAGGCTCTAGCTTTGAATGAATAAGTGTTCCAAATACCAATATTGGAGTGTAAGGAATCAGCTTTCTAAGTCTTATTGCTTCATCGTAATTTGCAACACCCAGAAAATCCGTTCCAAGATCCACAAGCTTTTTGCTTACCGCTTCAAGTCCGTGCCCGTATGCATTAGCTTTAACAACGGCACATAGCTTTATCTTCCGCTTAGGATACTCGCCATGAATATGGCGTCTTATCTGCTCAACGTTAAATGCCAGCTTCGCAAAATCTATTTCAGCCCGTGTCGGATTCATTTATTAACATCATTTGTCACCCCTGCGAAGGCAGGGGTCTTTATGGTTAACTGTCATTTCTCTCACCTTTCCTTCAGTGAGGTCCTGCCTTACAATCCCGGTTTAGTTAGCTTCATCAAATCAAGTACTTTATTCAATTCTTTATCAGGCATAATGTTCTTCGATCTTATCACATCCATAATTGAGCGATGAGTTTTAATTGCTTCCTTTGCAATTTCTGTAGCTCTTGTATATCCAATAAATGGATTTAGGGCAGTTACTATGCTTATCGATTTTTCAGCATAATCGCGGCATTTCTTTTCATCTGCAATTAATCCGGCAACACATTTATCATCAAATAACTTTAAAGCGTTCTTAAGTATTTCCACCATCCACACTATGTTAAATATCATCACGGGCATCATAACGTTCAATTCCAATTGACCAGCCTGTGAGCACATCATTACAGTATGATTATTTCCCATCACCTGGAATAATACCTGGTTCATCATTTCAGCCATTGAAGGATTTACCTTGCCCGGCATAATTGATGAGCCCGGCTGAACTGCAGGCATTATAATTTCAGCAAATCCTGTGGTTGGACCCGATGCCAGAAGCCTAAGATCATTTGTTATCTTGGTCATATCGATTGCAAAATTATTTATTGCCGATGATATTTCCATAAAAGGAAGCATGCTCTGCATTGCTTCAAAATAACTGCGTGTAGGTTTTAATTTTAATCCTGATACCTTGGAAAGATTTTTAGCCATAAGGTTTCTGTACTTTACATGTGTATTTAAACCCGTGCCAACAGCTGTACCGCCAATTCCAAGCTCCGAAAGATGTTTCTGTGTTATGCTGATAAGTTCATAATGCTTGCTTACTATTTCAGCATATCCTTCAAACTCCTGCCCAAGTGTTATGGGTGCTGCATCCTGTAAATGCGTTCTGCCGGATTTAATTACTTTGGAAAATTGCTTTGCTTTCTTTTCAAGTGTAATTTTGAAATGCTTTATGACAGGCAGTAACCTCTGTACCATAATTAATGATGCAAGCCTCATTGCGGTTGGGAATGTATCGTTGGTTGATTGCGCCATATTAACATGGTCATTAGGGTTAATAAGTTTATAGTTACCTCTTTTTCCGCCAAGTATTTCTATTCCGCGGTTTGCCAAAACTTCATTCGTGTTCATGTTATGCGATGTACCTGCGCCTGCCTGGTAGACATCCACAACAAAATGATCTCTGTGCTTTCCGCTTAGTACTTCATCTGCGGCTTTTACAATTGCTCCTGCAACTTTTTTATTAAGCAAACCAAGTTCTGCATTTGTAATAGCAGCAGCTTTTTTAATATAAACATACGCATCAATCATTACATTGTGCGATTTCCAGCCGCTTACGGGAAAGTTATGAACAGCTCTTTGTGTCTGCACTCCGTAATATGCATCATAAGGAATTTGAATTTCACCAAGTGAGTCCTTTTCAATTCTGGTTTTCATTAAAACTTATGCCTTTCAGTGTTAATTCTTAAAAACAGTGTTAATTCTGTTAAAAAAACAGGTAAATCTACTCGATTAAAGTGATGATTTCCTGTAAAATATTAGTTAATTTAACAATTAATTATCATTAGTTATATAGAAAAAAATTTATGAAAAAACTTTTTTGCTTTTCAGCAGTATTCTTTATATTATTCACATTCAGATCATTTTCGCAGGAAGGTCAGGATACAGTACTCTCAGCCGAAGATACCATAAAAATTACGGAAGATTCTACTCTGACAACTGAAAACGACCCTGTTAAAATTGAAATTTCAAGGATCATAAAAGAAGTAAACACCCGTGCGGCTGATATTGATAATATAATTTCAAGCGGCGAAATAAAAATTAAAACTCCTAAAGTTGATGAAACAGGGGATATTGAAATTCATACAAAGAAAAAAGACGACCTTTGGTTTAAAATTGAAGGTCCCTTAGGAATTGATGTTGCCGTTGGGCATTTTAACAGGGATAGGTTCATTTTTTTTGATGACTTAAACGATATAGTAACAACTGGCTCAACTACAATTTTAAACATTGGCACGCTCACTAAAATACGCTGTACATTTGATGATATGCTGAATTCATTTTCAGGTACGGTTAGAATATCAAAGGGGAAAAAAGATGAGCTGTCAATGACTGAAGAAAGAAATCAGTATGTACTCGCATTAAAACGGGGCTCCATCACAAGAAAATACTGGGTAGATAAAGATAATTATTCGGTTTATAAATATATTTACCTTAGCAAAAAAGGTATTACACTAATTTCGTTCGAGTTCTCAAATTTTTCAAATTACGGCACTAGCTCTTATGCAAGGCGTATTGAAATAAGGCGCCCTAAGCAGAATGAATATTTCAGGATAACCCTCGAATCAGTCAACCTGAACCAAAGCTACCTCGATTTCAAAGTTGACTATCCCTACGGCGATGTTAAAGTAAGGACGTGGAGATAATTCTTTGCAAGGAACGATGCGGCAACTCTCTGCTGAAGCTTCAACACAATCAGAAAGCAATCCCGTTTAATAAAACTAATTTTTTTCTTTTTCTAAAAAGGGGGTAATACCCCCTTTCTGTTTCCCATACTCCTCCTCGCGAATGCGGGGATTGGGAAACATAATTTATAGCCAAGCTTTCATTTCTCAACTTTAAACATTAAAAAGTGCGCTGAATTTTTCAGCGCTTAATATAATATTTATTTTCTTGTGCTAAATCCTTATTTTTACCAATGGCAAAAATGAAAACCGAATGCAGTTGCGGAGCAGTACATGAATTTGATGACGAAACAGCAAAAAAAATTGAAGGCGGCATACCTGAATATATTGAGTGCGGCGAGTGCCCGGTATGCAGCCCTGAATTACTTGAAAAGCCCGAAGACCACGAAGACGAAGCTTATAAAGATGAAACAGATATTGAAAAACTTCTAAAAAGTGAAGGCATAGAAGATTCAGAAATTATTGAGGATTTTGAAGATATTGATGATGAAGAATATTAGTCTAAAATTGCTATTGTATTTTAAAAAAAAATAACTTAATTCCCTTTTATCAACAATAAATTTAAAGTAAATGGCAAAGTTATCAGCGGTATTATTGCTGTTTTTCTCTTTCTGTATGCAATCAGCTTCTCAGCGGATTTTATTCCAGTCTGATCTTGAGACCATTCCTCTTGTTTATCCTGATAGTCTGCCAGTAGGGTGGAAAAAACTTGATGTTGACCGGAACAATCCTGTCCTTGGCTGGGCTGTGAATGATACTAACCAGCGTTTTGGAGGTGATACTGCAATATTCAAGCCAAGGGCGCACAGCGGGAAAAAATGTTTATTCATTTTCTGGCTTGCCGGCCTTGGCAATAATAACCTGAATGATGACTGGGTATGGACAGACAGCCTAAGAATTCTAACAGGAGATAGCTTGATTTTCTGGTGTCTGCTTGGAAGTACTCCCTTGATATCTGCATATCCTGATTCAGTTCAGATACATGTTTGCTCGGCGCAAAATCCCGGAACATCACTGCTTAAGCTTGCTACTATAAAAAGCAATGATTCTGCAGGTATCCCTTTAAATAATAACACATGGCGTCAGTTCAAATACAGCTTAAGCCAGTTTGCCGGGCAGAAAATTTATATAGCCTGGAGATATTATATGGTAGTAAACCAGTCCTCAGGATTATGGATAAATATAGATGATATTTTCATAGGCAACCACAGCGCAATTGGAATCGAGCAGATCAGCAGTAACATTCCCTCCGGTTATGAGCTGATGCAAAACTATCCTAATCCATTTAACCCCAAAACTAAAATCCGCTTTTCAATTCCCTCTATAAGTCAACGGCATGCCTATGACACACGTATGGTAATCTACAACTCTATCGGTCAAAAAATCATTGAACTGTTTAATCAACCTCTCGCACCCGGGATTTATGAAGTTGATTGGGATGCTACAAATTATCCCAGTGGTATCTATTTTTACCGTATCACCTCAGGTGAGTTTTCTGATACAAGAAGAATGGTTTTTGTTAAATAACCAAGTTGAGCGAAGCCGAAATCCCGCTCTGCGGAAGGCGGTGTGTATCAAAGTAAACTTGAAATTATGTATCCTTCGCATTCGCTCACGATTATAATTTCGCAAACAAAAAAAGATATTAATAAAAAATCTATTATGGATATAAATAAAATAATCTCACTTTTTGTATTAGTATTATTAACTGTAGTCAATATTTCTAAATCGCAACCATGGATGGAGCAAAATTCGGGGGTAAGCCAGCAGCTTACGTCTGTTTCCTCCATAGACGGTAATAATACCTGGGTATGCGGATTTAATGGCACTGTACTGAGAACAGTTAACTACGGTAATCCTTGGATAAATGTCAGTGGAAACGGAATTCCTGCAAATATTCAACTTGTAAACGTATGGGGAGTTACTTCCGCAATTGCATTGGTAGCAGGTTATATTGCTTCAAATACATGGGTTTATTATACCAGTAATTCAGGTGCAAACTGGATACAGGTATTTACTCAAACCGGCGGGTTTATAAACGGGTTATCAATCAAACTGGATGGTACCGGAATTATGACTGGTAACCCAGTCGGCGGAAGGTGGTCTTTATGGAAAACAACTAACAACGGAGTAAACTGGGATTCTTCTGGATTATATCTCCCGCAATCAGGTTCTGAAACAGGATACAATAACTGCATTGTCTATTCTCAAAACAGAATTTGGTTCGGGACAGATAATTCACGTGTATATCACTCTACGAATAATGGAAATAACTGGAGTATCTAGAGCGCACCAGAGGCTGATGTTACTTCTTTATGGTTTGATGTAAGCGGAAACGCTATTGGCTATTGCGGAGGCAATTCATTCCATAAAACAACTAATTATGGTGTAAACTGGACAACTATAAATTCCTTAGGTACAGGTTTAATTGTAGGAATAGCAGGCTTAACGATGTGGAGCGGCAATATATGGTATGTAAGAAGCGGCAGCGGCATTATCTATTATAACGATGGTAACGGACAGGGGGGGATAGACTATACGGCTTCATCAGGTACATACAGACATATTACAACAGTCAGGATTCCAAATTTCCCCTACATTGGGTTTGCAGTAAGAACAAATGGAGGAATTTCTTATAAGCAAATTTTTGTACAGGGTATTAATAATCTTGGAGGGGAAATTCCATCATCATATAGCCTGTCTCAAAACTATCCCAATCCGTTCAACCCGGTAACGAAGATAACATTCGACATACCAAATGATTTGCGAGGAGCGTTAGCGACGAAGCAATCCCTTACTCCTGTACAAATGTCTATCTATGACGTATTAGGCAGAGAAGTTGCAACGCTTGTCAATGAACACTTGAAACCCGGAACTTATCAAGTAGATTGGGATGCTACAAATTATCCCAGTGGTATCTATTTTTACCGTATCGTCTCAGGTGAGTTTTCTGATACAAGAAGAATGGTTTTAGTAAAATAGTGACATTTGACGCTTTATTAAATAGCAAAACAATACTTTGAAAAAGATTCTTCAAATAATATTTCCTGTAATTTTCGTAACCTTCATTTCGTCAGGTATTTTTGCACAATACTATTACAACCAGTTTGCGGCATTTGATGGTATTGATGATTACCTTTCTACTCCCTCTAGCACAGAGCTTAACCTTGATTCCGCTTTCACTGTTGAAGGATGGGTTTACCTGCAGGATACTATTGGGGCAAATAAAACAATTATCAGCTCGGTAAATACTTCTTTTAGTGATGGGTATGCGGTTTTGATACAGGGCTCGTCATCAAGTCCCACAAATGCCGGAAAGCTCCAGTTAAACCTCAACGGTGGTAATAATAATTTCCTGCAGACAGCAGGAACCCGCTTTGCTTTAAATACCTGGACCCATTTTTCAATAACTTTCCGCGATGCAGCACCCAACAGCGATACAATTAGGCTCTATATTAACGGTTCACTTATACAGGCATTTACTTCAAATATAGCCCCGCTATCCAACAGCACAGATCCTTTAAGAGTTGGCAACTCTTACATTCCCGGTAATTTGTCCAACGGTTTAAGAGGAAGATTAGATGACCTTAGAATATATAAAACCCAGAAAACAGCTGCTGTTATTGCAAATGATAGAGGTATCCCTATTAACTTTGCGCTTATTAGTAACGTTAATATTCTGGATAACTCAAATTATTTTCGCCAGTTATGCGCTGCATGGCTCTTTGATGGCAACGGCAGCGATGGCGTTGGTTTGCCGAATATTTTGTCTTCAAATAACGGAGTATATTATACCGGAAATTTTTTCAATCCGGCTAATTATCGCAACCAGAGCAATTATTACATGCGCATTCCGGGAGGAAGCTGGCTATCAACTCCTGATAATTCCGGAAGCATCTTCGATTTAGATAGCCTTTGCACAATTGAAGCTTGGGTTTATATTGACGCATACAGAAATTCACCCCAAACAATTATCAGCAAAGGTTTATCTTCATATAGTTACATACTTGCCATTTCCAGTATCCCATCAAATTCACCAATGCTTATTCTCAATTCAGGCAGTAAGATAATCCTTAGCTCAAAGCCAATACTTCCGCGGGTCTGGACCCATATTGCTGCAACATACCGCGGTGAAACGGGTGAGCTGGCGCTTTTTGTGAACGGAAATTTAGATACAAACCGGTTTCTGACAACCGGGACTATTACTGTTTCAAATGATTCTGCATTTATAGGAAGAAGTCTTTTTGGTGAATATATGTATGGCTGTATAGATGGTATAAAGATCAGCAAATTTGTTAAAACCCAGACTGAAATTAAAAATTTCATTTATACCAGTATTGATAATTTGAATGTTCCGGGTGGATCTTCTGACCAATGCAGTTATAATTTTGAAGGCAATACTATTAACAATATAGGTTTAAATTATCCATTCAAGCCAATTGCTAACGTGAACTTTGAAAGGCTCAACAATATCAGCGGTGCCTCAGGTTACAGCCAGCCCCCTGTTATAAGACTTTCGAATAATGACCCGGGTTTTACAAACAGTTCCTATTTGCTCAATAACGGAAGATTCTTTATTCCAAATGGCTCTACTGTAAGAGATTCAATTCTCATCAGCGGAACCTCCGGAACAAACAGAATGGCAGTTGCTGTTCTGATGAATCATACTTCTGTAAATGACCTTACTTTAAATCTTCGCGCACCAAATGGCACGTCAGTTAATTTCCATTCTGCCCAGGGTAGCACTAACAATGATATAATGACTGTCTTTGATGATATTGCCGATAGCCTCTCAGGTAATTTAATGGCTCCATTTTCATCATTTATCAGACCCGTTAACCCGCTTTCATCCCTGCCGCAAACAAACCAGAACGGTTATTGGCGGCTTTCTGTTACCGATGCAGCCGGCAATGTTGATTCAGGCAGGGTTTATATGTGGGGTATCAAATTTATTTCTTTAACCGGTATTAACATCACAAATAATAATATTCCCGGTAAGTTCTATTTACACCAGAACTACCCAAATCCATTTAACCCCGTTACAAGTATAAAATTCGAAATTCCCCTCTCCAGAAGGGTGTCCGAAGGACGGGGGGTGTTTGTTAAGTTGATAATTTTTGATTTACTTGGAAGGGAAGTCACTCAATTGATAAACCAGCAAGTGCAGCCCGGCAGCTATAGTGTCAGCTGGAATGCATCACAATACTCTAGTGGGGTTTATTTTTACCGTATCACATCAGGAGAGTTTTCTGATACAAAAAAAATGCTTTTAATTAAGTAAAATCACTGTTTTTACATTATTTTATTTCAACTATTTCTTTTTTTTGAAAATTTTTATTATATTTATTAGTCACAAAGTTAAAAAATTCATAAATTTTAATATAATAAGGTATGGAGTCTTCAAAGTCAGGATTACTGGATCCTTATATACCTACACCAACCAAGCCATGGAATAAATTCATGGTTACTCATCTTCTTAACAGAACGATGTTTGGTGCCACTGCGGCACATGTAAATAGTGTACTTTCTTTAACTCCCTCAGAAGCCGTTGATCTTTTGTTCCAGCCTTATTCAACCCCTGATCCTCCCGGCTCATGGGTAAGCGAAGCTCCGGATTTTAACTCAATTTATAATTCGCAAAGAACGTCTCAACTGAGAACCTGGTGGGTAAGGCTGATGTATGAGCAGCCTGTTTCAATCAGAGAAAAAATGACTCTGTTCTGGCATAACCATTTTGTTTCAGAAGCAGGAACTGTAGTTATTCCGCAATATATGTATATCCAGAATGTTCTGCTCAGGAACAATTGTTTCGGAAATTTCCGTAACCTTGCAAAACAAATAACCCGTGATCCGGCTATGCTCATTTATCTTGATGGCAGGTATAATGTGGTAGGAAATCCCAATGAAAATTATGGAAGGGAGCTTCTTGAGCTCTTTACAATGGGGATAGGCAACTATACTGAATTTGATATCAGAGAAGCAGCACGTGCACTTACAGGCTGGATACTCTCAGGCTTGGGCAGTGTTTTAGTTCCTTCAAGGCATGACTACGGAAATAAAACTTTCCTGGGGCAAACAGGTAATTTTGATGACACTGATATTGCTGATATTATATTTAACCAGCAGGTTACTGCAAAATTTATCTGCGCCAAAATTTATAAGAATTTTGTTCATCAGCAGTCAAATCTTAATTATGCGCAGCCAGTAATAAATGAAATGGCTAATATTCTTCGCAGCAATAATTATGAAATTGCTCCACTTATGAAAATCTTGCTTAAGAGTAAACTTTTCTATTCTGATGACATTATCAGTTCGCTTGTTAAAAATCCGTTGGATCTTATGCTGGGAAGCGTTAAAATGCTAAATATTAATTTTGACCCATCTGTTATTACTACTAGACTGAATTATATTATCACACAGGCAAGCGCTGCCGGACAGTATATACTAGATCCGCCAGATGTTCAGGGATGGGTAGGTTACAGGCAATGGCTCAGTACTATTTCAATGCCTACACGCAACGCATTTGCAGAAAGCATTGTTACAGGTTTGCAGAAAAATGGTCAGCCAATAGGTTTTTCAGTAGATGCTCTTAATTTTGCTCTTTCGTTTTCGGAGCCAAATAATGCTGTGCAGCTTATTAAAGATATGACTGAACATCTTTTAAGACTTATACCAACGCCAAGACAGATGAATGTGCTTCTTGAAATTATGCTTGATGGTTCACTTGTGCAGAATTGGTATATAAACGACCCGCTTGCGCCAAGCAGAATAAAAAAATATCTAAAAGCGCTTGTCAATTTGGCGGAATTTCAAATAAACTAGAACTTAAGCAACTAGAACTTAAAGGAGATACAAACAATGAAAAGACGAAATTTCATAAAAACGCTGGCGGTTACCGGAGCCGGCGCTGCGCTATCCTTTAATTCAATTCCACTTAAAGCGCTTGGCTTTAATTCTGTTCTTGGTAAAATATGCAGTCCCTTTATTGAAACCGATAAAGTCCTGGTTGTCATACAGCTTCTTGGCGGAAATGACGGGCTTAATACGCTTATTCCTTACCAGGATAACATGTATTATACCCGCAGACCAAATCTTGGTATTCCATTAGGACAGGTTCTTAGTCTCCCAAATTCTAATATGGGGCTTCATCCTGCATTATCTGATATTAAAAATCTGTTTGTTGATAATAAAATAGCCTTGGTTCAGAATGTTGGTTATCCAAACCCTAATTTTTCACATTTCAGAGCTACTGATATATGGCATACTGCATCTAATTCAAACCAGTATTTCACTACAGGCTGGCTTGGAAGGTATCTTAAAGAAGAATTTCCAAATTATCCAAATACTCTGCCACCTGACCCAATGGCTATCCAAATTGGTGTAAGCGCTTCGCTTTCGCTTATGTCGCAGGTTGGCGATATGGCTTTAACTTTCCAAGACCCGAACCAGTTCTACCAACTTGTGCAGGGTGAAAATTATAATGGCTACGAAAAAGTTAAAACGCTTGCGGGACCAGAACTTGATTTTGCAAGAAGAGTTGCTGCCGACTCATTGCAGTATGCAACAAGAGTAAAATATGCTTCGTTAAATGGACAGAACATTGCGATATATCCCACTAACAATTCTCTTGCTGATCAGCTTAAAATTGTTGCGCGGCTTATTGATGGAGGACTGCAAACAAGGCTTTATGTTGTTACTATCACAGGATTTGATACTCATACACAGCAGCTAAATCCCCACAACACTCTTCTAACCAGGCTTAACGGCGCTATTAATGCTTTTTATACTGACTTATACCTGAATGGAATTTCGGGAAGGGTTGTAGGAATGACGCTATCAGAGTTCGGCAGACGAGTTGCTGAAAACGGTTCTATCGGAACAGACCATGGAACAGCAGCACCAATGTTCTTATTTGGCGATCTTGTCAACGGTTCTGTATTTGGAAATAATCCGGACCTAGTTAATCTGAACGGCGGAAATCTGGTCTTCCAGTATGATTACCGCCAGATTTATGCATCGGTTCTTAAACAATTATTTGCTGCCACTGATGAGGAGCTGCTGAATATTCTGATTAACCAATACCAGACGCTTCCTTTAATAGTACCTCAAAGATCAAACGGCTCCCAGCCCAAGCATGATACTTATTCGCTGAGCCAGAACTATCCTAATCCATTCAATCCATCAACCGAGATCACTTATACCATCAAAAAGGAAAGCAATGTAACAATTAAGATATATGATCCCACCGGTAAGGAAGTTCAGACTCTTGTGAACGAACGAAAACCTTCAGGAGTTTATAAAGTATTGTTTGATGTTTCCGGTAAAAAACATTATGCAAGCGGTGTGTATTTTTACAAGTTGGTTGCTGATAACTATACGGATGTAAAAAAGATGGTACTTGTAAAATAAAATATCTTTTTTTGTACTTTTCTATAAAGGGGGTCCCGCTTTAGCGGGGACCCCTTGTTCTTTAAAAACATATACTTTGATAACTTTGTAATACAAGAAACCTACAGCTTTATCATCTCTTCTTTTCCAAAATTTGTTATCTGTGATACCATTGAATCTTCACTAGTAATCAGGTCTTTGAGCGTCATATTCTTCAGCACTCCGTCAACTGCGCTTTGCAGCATCTGCCATAATGAACGAATAGAGCAATCTATTGAATGTGTGCAAATACTTTCCGAACCGCTGTGATCATTGCAGAACTCATCATCAAAAAGCTTGCCGCCAAGTGAATCCAGTACATCTTTAACAAGTATCTCTCCGGCAGGACGGCTTAAAGTGTATCCGCCTATCTGTCCGCGTGAACTTGCCAAAAATCCGCCAAGCCTCAGCGCGCGCAGTATCTTTGCCGTGTTATGAGTTGTTATGCCTTCGGCTTTGCTTATTTCAGGAATAGTCAATCCCTTCTCGCCTTTTTCACGGGCTACACTAAGCAAACATCTTAATCCGTATTCTTCCTGTGTACTGAATTTCATTATATCAATGGAGCAATTTTCTTCAATGGTTCACTATTTTTTATTCTTTTCCAATTATCACTTAACTCCTGCTTATGAACAGAAGCCCATTCCTTAATTAGAGAAAACGCGTGAGTAGGAAGCTTTCCTTTAAGTATGCTGCAATCCGAAATACTTATCTTAGCATCATAATCATTATACCTTACATGGAAATGTGGTTCTTCATTAAATCCTTCCCTAAAGAACATAATGATCAGCATACCATAAAACCTGCTGATAGTAGGCATTAAACATGTTCCTTTATTTCAGCCTTCACCTGTTCATAAACAGTTTCAGGACAAATTTCAAGTTCATCATTCCATGCTATACCATCTGTTTCGGGATTAATATAAACTTTTTCAAAGTTATTATCCTCATCCCAAAATTTGAAAATCCCCTTGCCGGCAGAATCAGATAGGTCAGCTTCCCCTGTAACACCATCTTCAAAAGTTACTTTAATTCGGTATTTAGATAAAGCTTCTGCTTTTTTTGGTTTTATCATCTTAATAATATTTTAATTACCGTTGTATTTTGGTATCTTCGATCCGCATGCCTTGGCATGCAGTATTGCATCATACTGTTCTTTTGGAACAGAAGGACCAGTGAAGTTGCAATGCTCGTTGAATGCTGCTGTAAGCTCTTCAGCAACCATATCGGCAGTCTTGCCTTCAATGTTCATTCTCTGCATTAAAAAAACAACCTCACCATTTTTAAACAGCGCCATGTATGGCGAGGATGGCGGAATTCCCGGCAAGAATGCATTCCTTAGTTGGTCAACGGCATCTCTATCCTGTCCGGCAAATACAGTTAATACCCTGTTGGGGATAACATTATTCTGCAGTGCAAGTGTTACACCCGGCCTTGCGCTTCCTGCTGCGCATCCGCATACGGAATTTATCATAACAAATGTTGTGCCTTCTTTTTCGCCGAGGTATTTATCAACATCTGCGGGATTTAATAATTCAGTAAATCCTGCTGCTGTTAATTCATCTCTCATCGGCTGAACCGCTTCCGGATCGTAAATTGGTACTCTTGTGTTTATCTGGAACATAATTTTATATATTATTTATTTTATAAAAAACTTTTTTATTTGATCAGTTATTATTTTAAGAAAGATTTAGCTGAAGCTTAGCTTCCTCGCTCATCAGGTGCATTCCCCAGGTCGGCTCCCAAACTACCTTTACATTGCACTCGCTTACCCCGGGAATAGATCTGACCCTGCCTTCAACCTCAGGCGGCAGCGTGCCCGCAACAGGACAAGCCGGTGATGTTAGCGTCATTTCAATATCAACCTTACCTGTACCATCTATTTTGACTGAATAAACCAGACCAAGCTCGTAAATGTTAACCGGAATTTCCGGGTCATACACGCTTTTTAATACTTCAACAACCGCATTATTCAACTCAGCCTTGTCAAGTTTTTCTGCTGATTTATTTACATCTTTCTTATCAGCAGTTTCTGACTGCTTTTTTTCTTCTGTTGTATCTGTCATAATTAATTTAGCATAATTAATTTATTGATTGTGATTGTTGTTTTGCTTTATAAGCAAGCGCATATATCTTCATCTGTTTTATCATTGCCGCAAGTCCGTTTGCTCTTGTCTGCGCTAAGTGCTGTGTTAATCCTGTTTTTACAATAAAATCAAGCTTTGCATTTATTATTTCATCCGGCGTTCTGCCATTTAACACTCTTACAAGCAAAGCAATTAGCCCTTTAACAATTGTTGAATCACTATCAGCCTTAAATATTATTGTGCCATTATCTTCATTTGTTACAAGCCATACACTCGACTGGCAACCTTTTACCTTATTGTCATCTGTATGTTCCGCTTCGGGGAAGCCTTTCAATTTCTTGCCAAGCTCAATTATATATTCATACTTATCCTGCCAGTTTTCAAAAAAACTGAACTCATCTGTAATTTCTTCTTCTATTTCCTGAATTGTCTTTTTCATATATCATTCACTATTGCGAGGAGCTTTAGCGACGAAGCGGGTACCCTCCGGGTCATCTCCTGGTAATTACTTCAATATCTCAATCGCCTTCTTAAGCGCGCTGACAAAAATATCAATTTCTTCTTTTGTATTATAGAATGCAAATGATGCTCTTACCGTTCCCGGTATTCCAAATCTATCCATCAGCGGCTCTGTGCAATGCTGACCCGTTCTAACAGCAACACCGTTCGTATCGAGCATTATTCCTATATCCAGCGCATTAAGTCCATCTATTACAAAAGATATTACATTTGCTTTTTCTTTTGCTGTTCCTATTATCTTTAATTCTTTAATATCATTTAACTTATCAGTTGCATAATTTAGTAATTGTGATTCCTGTTTGTGTATGGCTTCAAATCCAACAGAATTTATATAATCAATTGCTGCTGATAAACCAACTGCACCTTCAACATTCGGCGTGCCCGCTTCAAACTTCATTGGTATTTCGTTATATGTGGTTTTTGCAAAGCTAACGGAGCTTATCATATCGCCGCCGGTCTGGTATGGCTGCATTGCTTCAAGCAGATCTGCCCTTCCGTATAGAACGCCAATTCCCATCGGTCCGTACATTTTATGTGATGAAAACGCATAAAAATCCGCGCCAAGTTCTTTAATATTTACTTTTTTATGATGAATAGCCTGCGCGCCATCTATAACTACTGCTATATCTTTATTCTTTTCTTTTGCTAAGCTTATTATTTCCTTAACCGGATTTATCGTCCCAAGTGTATTTGAAATATGTGAAACTGAGACTATCTTTGTTTTGTCCGATAACAGCTTTTTATACTCATCAATTAT
The DNA here is from genome assembly GCA_043744495.1 of Ignavibacteria bacterium. Taxonomy (GTDB): domain Bacteria; phylum Bacteroidota; class Ignavibacteria; order Tepidaquicellales; family OLB5; genus OLB5. Next base: position 18,450 of record JAYTUN010000219.1, on the reverse strand, counting down.
CAGTTCGCCTTTATCGTTTATAGGAATAACCCTCAATACTGCTTTCTTCTTTTCGCATAAAACCTGCCAAGGCACAATATTCGCATGATGCTCCATAGCTGAAATTATCACTTCATCACCTTCGTTTACATTCTGCAAGCCATATGAATACGCGATTAAATTAATTGCCTCAGTTGTTCCGCGTGTGAAGATAATTTCCCGTTCACTTTCCGCGCCTATGAAATCCTTAACCTTTATCTTTGCATTTTCATATGCTTCTGATGCTTCAATGCTTATTGAATAAACTCCCCTGTGAATATTTGCATTATACATTTGGTAATAATTGCTGATTGCATCTATTACACTCTGCGGCTTTTGTGATGTCGCGGCATTATCAAGATATACCAATGGTTTGCCATCTACCAACCTTTGCAAAATTGGGAAATTATTCCTTACTTCATCAACATCAAATATTTTTTTTATCAGTGTTTCCTGCATTTCTTAATTTTTTTTGAGTGCATTGACTGATTTAATTCATAACCCTATTTCAACTTCTCCAGCACCAAATGATTTAAATGGTCGTGCAATGATTCATTCTCAATCGTCTCAAAAATATCGTTTGCAAATGCTCTTATTAATACCGTCTTTGCTAATTCTGCCCCAATACCGCGTGAACGCAGATAGAATACTGCTTCATCATCCAATTGCCCTATTGCTGCCCCATGCGAGCACTTAACATCATCAGCATATATTTCCAATTGAGGCTTTGTATCAATTGTTGCTGTACCTGTAAGCAGTATCGCTTTGTTTGACTGGTATGCATTTGTTTTCTGGGCATCTTCCCTTACAAATACTTTACCGTTAAACACACCTCTTGATCTATCGTTTAACACTCCCTTATAAAGCTCGTTACTCTGGCATCGCGGTTTTGCATGGTCTATTAAGGTATGGTTATCCACATGCTGTGTACCTTCGGTAAGGTAGAGTCCGTATAAATTACCTGTCCCATTCTCATCATTAAGCAGAACGTTTGTATCATTTCTTACTAAACCTCCGCCAAGTGAAACACTGTAATGCGTGAATGTAGAATTTTTCCCCTGGATAGCCTGTGTGCGGTTAATGTGGAAAGAACCTGCATTTTCCTGTTGTAACCTGTATATTTCTATAAATGAATTTTCGCCAACAACTATTTCGTTTACTGCGTTTACCAGATTTTCACCTTCACCAATGCTGTGATAGCTTTCAATTATCCTAGCGCTGGTATTCTTTCCTGCTACTATAAGATTCCGTGGCTGAGTTATAATATGCTTCCCTTCTTCACCTGTAATATTCAATATGTGAATATGTCCGTTCACTTGTGCATTATCTGGCAGAATAATAACAGCGCCTTCTTTTGCAAATGCAGCGTTTAATGCCGTAAAGCCGTTCTCAATTTCTGCACACTTGCCTAAGTAATTCAAAACCAACTCAGGATTATTTTTTATAACACTGCTTAAGCTTTCAATAACAATTCCCTTATCCTGTTTCCTTATGTTAGAAAGCTCTTTTGAATACACGCCGTTAACAATAACTATAATGCTTGCATCAAGTCCTTTAATAAAATATTTCTCTAATACGCTTTTTGAAAGTTTTGTACTTCCTGCTCTTGTAAAATCATACTTAAGCATTGAAGCTATATTAGTATATTTCCAGTCCTCATGTTTTACAGTAGGAAAGCCAAGTTCTTCAAATTTTGTGATTGCATTTTTTCTCAGCATGTGGAAAGCAGAAGCGGCTTCGCCGTTCATGCTTTCTTCAATAGCTTTAAACTCGGATATATAATGTTCTTTTGATCTGATTTTTTCCATTTTCATATTTTCTTTAAACTGCCGCTTCAGCCGTTTCTGGATTAATTATCCAGTCGTATCCTTTTTCCTCGAGCTCAAATGCAAGCTCTTTGCCGCCTGATTTCGCTATCCTGCCGTTTACAAGCACGTGAACAAAATCAGGCACAATGTAATTCAATAAACGCTGGTAATGCGTTACAACAACAACTGCATTATCTTTATTGCGAAACATATTTACACCGTAGGAAACTATCTTCAGTGCATCAATATCCAGACCTGAGTCGGTTTCATCAAGCACTGCCAGCTTTGGCTGAAGCATCTGCATCTGGAATATCTCATTCCTTTTCTTCTCGCCGCCCGAAAATCCCTGGTTAACCGGACGGTTTATTAACTTATCTTCTATGCCTACAAGCTTCATCTTCTCGCGCATGAATTTCAGGAAGTTCATTGCATCAAGCTCTTCAAGTCCTTTGTGTTTCCTTATTTCATTTAATGCTGTTTTTAAAAATGTAGCATTGCTTACGCCGGGTATTTCAACCGGGTACTGGAATGCAAGGAAAACACCTTCCCTTGCGCGCTCTTCCGGATTCATATCAAGCAGGTCCATTCCCTCAAAAGTTACAGAGCCTTCTGTTACTTCATAACCATCTTTACCAGCTATTACATTTGCAAGCGTACTTTTGCCTGACCCATTGGGTCCCATAATAGCATGAACTTCTCCCGCATTTACCTGGAGATTAATTCCATTTAAAATTTCTTTTCCGCCTTCGGCAGATTCTACCCTTACAAAAAGGTCTTTTACTTTAAGCATTTAAATTTATTCCTTAAGTTAGTTTCACAATTTTTGCTATAGATGGTAACATAGACTCACCTGAAATACTATATCGTTTATCTCTTAAAACAAAAAGCATATAAAATCCGGGAGGTGCAATATTTGCATTTGGCGGAGCTGTTAATATGTATCTGATTCCCCCTAAACTTAAATCAGGGTCGGGGACAACTAAGCCAATAGAACGCTGATCGGTATTGATTGAATGTGTCATAGCACCAATGCGAATTAGTCTTATCGCAGTGATTTGATGTGATGTCTCAATTGTGAATGGCTGACCATAGCTTATATTATCGGGTGCCGAATTTATTACAGGTCTTTCTCCCTCTCTGAAATCAAGCAAATATCCCGGACTGTAAATCTCGATAGTAAGATTATTGTTTTCCCCGCCCCCGCTAACAAAAATCCTGCCGTCTGGCAAGAGATGTCCAACTGAATGAAGGCCTCGCAACCCAATGGGTTCAGCCATCATTGCAGGCAGTAGAGTCCATGTCCAGTTTGCATTCGATGGGTCGGAAGCATCAAGAAGCTCAGCAGTCATTACGGGCTTATCAAAATAGCTTTCACCAGCTCCTCCGATTACTAAGATTTTATCGGTTGGAAGGGTAATAGCAATTGGGCTGAAACGTGCATAATACATTGATTGAACCGGTGCCCATAAAGGTGAGGTATCTGTAAGATTTATAGTTTCTACTGTGTTGAGTGCTGGCGATTCCCATCCTCCACCTCCCATAATAACGACCTTTGAGCTATTATAAGGGGGAAGAAGCGGCAATAGAACAGAAGCCCCAAGTATAGAAGGATTGGTCTCTCTTACCTGTCCAACAGGGACCCAATAAGGCTGATCGGATATAACAAATGGGTCAAAGATATAAGCTTGCAGCATTGGCAGAGAGAAGAAAACTTTCCCTGCAAATGCACCCGCTGGGATTACATGCGCACTGGGGTATATATCATTGAATGGTTGTTTTGCTTGATCAGGAAATTGCATTAAGCTCCAGCCATTAATAGGGTCGTATATCTCAGGGTCGTTATTAACTACTGATTGTCCTGGGCTTGACGACTCATAGCGGTAACCTGACATTGCAATTACTTTTCCAAATCCTTGACCCGCTCCTAAAATAATTAAGCATGGATACCATCGTCCGTCAGCCATTGCGTGAGGTTCTCCCGTCAGAGGATTGGTAGGTATAATCCATCGATTATTTAAAGGCTCAAATATATAAGTAAAAGGCAAACCTCTGCCCGGATCAATAAATGGAACTCTATGTCCACCTCCTGCAATCACCCTGCCGTCTGCAAGCATAGCCATTCCGCTGCAGTGCAGAAAAGGAGGGTCTTCCGCATAAGGAGGCGGCCAATTAGGAAAATCCCGGGGTGTAATATCATTATTGTTTGGATCCCATATACACGTTCTTACACTTTGTGTACCTGGCACATAGTCAGAGGCAAAAAAATAAATCACCCTCCATTTTAATGGACCTGAAAAGTTGGGGTTATATATTAAACCGGAATTTGTAGCAACTACCTGTGTATTCAATACACAGTTTGATTGTAGAACAATTTCCCATTTACCCGGATGTGCTGTAGCCATTGAATACCTCCTGTTCTGTTAGTTTATTAAATTATTTTTAGTTTAAAAATTTTATTTTATTAAAATCATTTTCTTTGTATCAATTACAGAGCCGTTGACAAGTAATTTATAAAAATAAATTCCGCTTGCATAATCTGATGCGTTCCATTCAACTTCATAGCTTCCAGCTTTTAATTTTTCATTTATTAATTTATCAATATTTTTGCCTAAAACATCATACACATTAATAGAAACGTATTTGTTTTCCATCAAACTTGATATATCAAATCTAATTTTTGTTTGAGGATTAAAAGGATTAGGGTAATTTTGATACAAATTATGTTCTGTCGGGATTTCGCTGTTTATTATTTTTATACTGACTACTTGTGAATATTTTATAGTTACATAATCGTAAAACGTTCCCGTGCCTACGCTCTGTCCGGTCACATATACATTCCCGGATGAGTTAACGGTTATATCATTGGGAAAATTTACATCATTATTAGACCCTCCGTTATAGGTCGCCTCCCATTTCTGATTTCCATTGCTGTCATATTTCACTATTAGTATATCTGAACGAGTAGATGATACAAAACGTGAGCATGCTAAATATACGTTTCCCATACTATCGATAGCAATTGAATGAGGGTCTGCAAAAAGTTCCCCGGGTTTGGTTCGCTCCCAGATAAAATCCCCGTCAGTATTGTATTTAAGCACACTATAATTAATTCCGTTTGTCTTAGCCGCTATATACAAATTCCCAGAATTATCTAATTCTATTTCATATCCTACACTCAGTATCGGGTATCTTCTCAACCACACCGTATCTCCGTTTGGGTTATACTTAATAGTCAGGCAATTTGGGTTTTCAGTAGCTCCATCGCTCCAGCCGGTTACATAAACATTTCCCGAATCGTCAACTGCAAGAGAGTAAGCAATGTCAGTCGGCACGTTCTGTGCAGGTCCGTTATATCTTCTTACCCATAAAGTATCACCATTATTTGAATATTTTATTGTTGTATAGTCATATTGTGTTCCTATACCCCAACTTCTGCCTGTTACTACTACATTACCCCATTTATCCAAAGCTAATCCATACAGTTTATCCTGGTTATTACCGGGACCATTATAAAACCTCTGCCATATAGTATTTCCAGTACCATCAAGTTTGCTTGTTAAATAATCACTATTATATGTTGTTACACCTGCAAAAATATTCATTGCATTATCTAATGCAATCTCTCCGGCTATATTACTATCTGCCGAAACCCACAATAGATTTCCACCACGGTCATATTTAAGTATCCATCTTGCTGCAACGTATATATTACCTAATGAATCTAACACTAAATTACCACCACCTTCATTTCCATTACTAAAACTATTCCATCTTCTAATCCAGGAAGTATCTCCATTACTTCTGTATTTAATTGTTGCCGCGTCAAAACCTGACCCTTTTCCCGTGCTTAACCCAGTTACATACACATTACCTGAATCATCTACAGCAATTGCATAAGCAGCATCGTAATCATTTGCAGGTCCGTTATATCTTTTTGCCCATTCAAGATTTACCTGCGCAATTGCAGTTTGATATAACTGAAGGACAATTACGAAAAATATTATGTAAATTCTGCTCATCTTATTTAATTAAATTCATCTTCAAAGTTTCACTATATTGCCATTTCGCTATTTTTTCTTTGCGACTTTGCGTCTCTGCGAGTAAAATATTTTTATCCAACGCTTCCTTCAAGCGAAATACTAAGCAGCTTCTGAGCTTCAACTGCAAACTCCATTGGCAGCTCGCGGAATACATCCTTGCAGTAACCGTTCACAATCAGGTTAATTGCATCTTCCTGGGCTATACCGCGCTGCCTTAAATAGAACAACTGGTCTTCGCCTATTTTTGATGTAGTCGCTTCATGCTCAACCTTAGCTGATTCATTGCTTACTTCAATGTAGGGGAATGTATGCGCGCCACATCTATCGCCAATTAACAGTGAATCGCACTGTGTAAAATTCCTGGCATTATCTGCATTCTTGGTTACCTTTACAAGTCCGCGGTATGAGTTATTGCTCTTACCTGCTGATATACCTTTTGATATTATCGTGCTCTTTGTATTTTTGCCAATGTGTATCATCTTTGTGCCAGTATCTGCCTGCTGGTGATTGTTTGTTACTGCTACTGAATAAAATTCACCAATGGAATTATCACCCTGCAAAATACAGCTTGGATATTTCCATGTAATTGCTGAACCGGTTTCAACCTGGGTCCATGTAATTTTTGAATTCTTACCCCTGCATGCGCCGCGCTTTGTAACAAAATTATAGATACCGCCTTTACCTTCTTTATCGCCCGGGTACCAGTTCTGCACTGTTGAGTATTTTATGGTAGCATTATCAAGCGCAATAAGCTCAACAACCGCAGCGTGAAGCTGGTTCTCATCTCTCATAGGAGCAGTACATCCTTCAAGGTAGCTAACATACCCGCCTGCATCAGCAATTAAAAGAGTCCTCTCAAACTGTCCCGTTCCGCTTGTGTTAATTCGGAAATATGTTGATAGCTCCATAGGACATTTAACGCCTTTTGGTATGTAACAGAATGAACCGTCAGTGAATACCGCAGAGTTAAGTGAAGCATAAAAGTTATCTGTATAGGGAACAACTGAACCAATGTATTTCTTAATCAACTCAGGATACTCCTGGATAGCTTCCGACATTGAGCAGAATATAATTCCAAGTTTTGAAAGCTCTTCTTTGAAAGTTGTGGTAACCGATACACTATCAAACACAGCATCTACGGCTACACCTGAGAGGCGCTTTTGCTCCTGCAGAGAAATTCCAAGCTTCTCAAATGTCTTTAGCAACTCAGGATCGACTTCATCAAGTGATTTTAATTCGATCTTTCTCTTTGGAGCTGCATAATATATTATATCCTGAAAATCTATGGGCGGGTAAGAAATGTTTGCCCAGTGAGGCTGCGCTTCTTTTGGTATTGTAAGCCAGTGACGGAATGCCTTAAGTCTCCACTCAAGCATCCATTCAGGCTCATTTTTCTTTGCTGAAATTATTCTAATAGTATCTTCACTTAGTCCTTTTGGGACAATATCCATTTCGATATCAGTTTCGAAACCATACTTATAATCCTGTATGGCAAGTTCTTCTATATTACTTAGGTCTGTGCTCATTTATTTAGGAAAATTATTTAAAAATTGTAACTTCATTGCTATAAGATACCCTATCTATACAAAAAAGTCAAGATTAAATGTAAGGGATATTCTTTTGAAAACAACATTTTTCAATAGAAAATATGTTTTTTGTGCTAATTAGTGGATTTAGAAAAGCTGAATCTAATTAAATATCTGAAGTTACGCATTTGTCATATTGAGCGAAGTGAAACATCTCAAAATAGCTCAAAAATGAGATTCTTCGCTTCACTCAGAATGATAAAATTGGCTGTTTTTGATGTTTTACGTAACTTCAGTAAATAAATACAACAGATCAATTTTTATCTAACCATAACGGAACTATTTTTATTGTGAATATTAATATATCAATCATAGCTGGTATGTCTTCTCTGTTTATATTTGTCCATTTTATTGATAAAAACAGCATATTCTTGATTTTGGGCAAAAAAAAGCAGCAGGTCTTTTCGAAACACTGAGAGCGTTCCTACTAAAAACGTTAGCCACCCTTACCTAGCTAACTCCTGCTGCATAATTTTGAATTTATATAAAGAACCTGATTTCTTGTAATTCTGCTACAAATATAATAAATCATTTTTTTATGTCAATAGGAAAAATTTGGTATATATTAATTATTTTAGTTAATTTTGTTTAATACCTTTTTCTTTTCCGTAAATTTCAATTTTTGGACATTATTATTCCAAAAAAAATTATAACTTAAATAATCATTTTAGTAAATTACAAATAATAATATGGCTACAGGACCCTCAAAGCAGGAATTGGAAATGTATTGGCAAAACAGCCGTCAGTATTTTGATGAACTGGCAAAATACTACCAAACATCCGACCCTGATTACTACAGGGAATATATAAAACCTTTTTATGATAACCCATTTAGTTCTACTTATTCCGGGAATAATCAATCAAGTGGCAGTAGCGGGAAAGTGATTTTTGTAGCAGTATTTCTTTTTATATTCATCGGACTTTTATCTGTAGGTGTATTTTTCTTTATTAGTAAAGAGAAAGTTGAAGAAATTACCGTAAATAAAAAAGTTACCGAAAAACCTTCAAACGGTGAAGATAACAAAAACAATTCAGTTAATGAAAATGCACCTGCTGAAGAAGACGCTTCAGAGCTATCTGGAGAAGATAACTATATCATTGGTGCAAAATATATTGGTGAAAAAAAATATGATAAGGCTGAGTATCACTTAAAAATAATTAATCGCGGAGATAAAAGATATAAAGAAGCACAGCAGCTTCTTGAAAGTATAAAATACTTAAAAAAATATGATAAATAATTATTGCAACTAATAAAATTATATCTCATCTTTAGAATTGGCAATTAAATAGAACAGGGACCTTTTTCAAGATCCCTAAACGTTCTATATTGTTTTTTGGGGATGTTGCGAATAAACAATATCTTCATGTTAAAGAACAAGGGGTTGCAACCCCTTGTTCGGAAAAAACATTATATCTTCACTGCTTTTTTCTTCTTAATTATCCTTATTGTTATGTAAATGATCAGACCAATTATTGCTAGTATCGGTGAGAGCGCAATTACAAAAGTAATTATCCCACTGAGTACCGCTGTAAATCCCGTTAATCCTTTTTCCATACCTCGCTCAAGCTCATAGAAAAATCCGCCTGATGAAGTATTAAGTATTGCCGGCTCGTATATGCTGAGTGTAATTGTAGAAAACGATGCCTGGTCTTTAAGCATGCGCATTCTGCCTTCGGTCTTTTCAATATTTTCCCTGACCGATGCAAGCTTCTGTTCAACTTCAACAACTGCTGTTAAGTTCGCGGTTTTTTCGGCAAGAAGCTGCAGTAGCCTCGATTCAAGCTCTCTTTGTGTTTTTAATCTGGCTTCGGCATCAACATATTCTTCCGTTACATCGCGTCCTGTAATGTTCTGGTTCATCACTTTACCTGTCTTTGCAAGCTCTGCAAGCATAGCGTCATATTTATCAGCCTGCACACGGATAGTCAGTGAGCCCTGTTTCTTTCCGCTTTGGTTTACCTGTGAGGTTGAGTTGGTTATATACCCGCCCATAATTCTGGCAATTTCTTTTGCTTTAGATTCAGTCTCGTCAAAATTATCATTTTCAACACTCATAGTTCCCGTGCGGATTATCATCCTTTTATCCTGCACATTGGTATTTACTGTGGGCTGCTGGTAATTTATCTGCTTAATAGTACCGTCAGATTTCTTATCGTTAGAACTGTTCCTGTTTTCCTCATCCGTTAACGGCGCTGATTCATAATCTTTAGTTGTAGATGGCGCTTCTGTTTTATAATTATCTGTTGATCTGGTTTCCTGGTAAGTGGATTGCTTCTCGCTTTGTTCTTGACAGGCATTTAATGCCACAATAAAAGGCAAAATAAAAGCTAAAATCAGTGTTTTTATGAGTTTCATGGTCATAACCTCTTTTGTAATATTAATTTATATACTCTGATTATTTACAATTTGTTTCATAAGTTTTTTATCCTGAGCGAACTGCCACAGGCAGGAGCGAAGGATTCATGCATTTTTTTTCATAAATCCCCCAAAAAGCCATAACCAACTATCAAAATGCGATAGTCAGGCGAATTACACAAATTCACACGAATTAAATCAAAACAAACTGCTTATTTTTTTTGGAAACACAATTCGCGACATTTCAACAACATAACAAATGTGATAGGTCTGAGGACCTATCACGAACAGAAAAAAATATAATTCCCCTTATTAAAGGGGGGACTATTGCCTCAGTATTTGAATAATCTTCAATTGTACCAGCTTTTTAAGTTTCATTAATATTCAATGGGGATTTTTCAACTCTACCCCCATTCTTCATACTTTTAATCCTCTCTATTATTTATATTTATCATAATGAAAAATACAATAAGTATCCCATACCCTCTGTCCCAAACTCCTCCTCGCGCTTTGCTCGCCTATGGTGTGGAATGCGGGAATTGGGAAAGAAATATATTCAAGATCACATTCATATTTCTAATTTTAATTTCATGCGTCTCCACATTCGCGCAGGTGCGCGATATAAATTCATTGCTGGATCAAACCCTGCGTAACCGCGGCTTAACCCGCGAAGATATTTCTATTCCAATTGAATTCTTCTCCACCGCCGAAAAATCACCCACCAAGGATGTTAAATTAATCCTTCCGCTGGTTAAAGATATGATGATTAATCCTATGCGGAGCATAACATGGCTGGATAGTGTAAGTGAATTGGGAAATTATACTGTTAAAACTGAATTAATAAAATTACTAACACTTGTTGTACGAAGTAATGAGAATAATGTTAGAGATGATACTTTGTTTATGGATGGTATTCTTTTCAGTCGTGATTATGATTCATGGTTAAATGACTTAATTTGGATTGTAAATCACAATAAAAAACAGAACAACGAAATTTTATTAAATTATAATGAACAGGAAAGATTATTCTTAAGCAAGAACCTTTTATCAATATTTGAAGAATCCGAAGATAATAATTCCATTGACAAAGATATTTTAAAATATAATATCCAAAGAGATTCATCAATCGTAATCTCAAAGAATACTATGGATTTATTATCCAGAATAAATTTGGAAAAGATTCGGGAATATAGTTTTCATGCTTTTTTTTCTTGTTTTGCATATTATGACTATAGAATGGATCAATTCAAAAATTTTAAAAATAAATATCTTGAAACAATAAACAACAAATACGTTCAGGGTGATTTCTATTACTACTCAGATGAAAACGGTATCCGCATCGCAATCGGCGGACCCGGCAAGAACATTTATACCGGAAAATTTGATTTCATAATCGATCTTGGCGGCGACGATATCTACAATATCGACCGTCCCCCCCTTAACAATGTAGGGGGGTTGCCCGAAGGTTTTAGCTGCATCATCGATCTCGCAGGCAACGACTACTACACTACTTCAAGCGATTTTGCACTCGCAGGCGGATTATTCTCCTCATCCTTTATCTTTGATAAAGAAGGCGATGATTTCTATGAATCAAAAGGCTCTGGAAATCTGGGCGCAGCAATTGGCGGATTAGGACTTCTCTACGATGAAAAGGGGAACGATACCTACAAAGGCATTTCGTTTTCTATCGGGGCGGGATGTTTTGGTGTTGGCTTGCTTGTTGACCGCGAAGGAAATGATTTCTATATAGCGAACTCTTACTCACAGGGATTCGGAATGACACTAGGTGTTGGCGCAATAATAGATAACAAAGGGAATGATTCATACCTTGTTGATTCCCGCTCGCTCGATATCGGCAGGTATAACGATCACTATGTTTCAATGTGTCAGGGTTATGGGTTGGGTTTGAGACCATTTTACGCAGGCGGCATCGGTTTAATTATCGAAGGCGAAGGCAATGATATTTATAACACTGATATTTTCGGGCAAGGCGGCGGTTATTGGTATTCGCTCGGCGCAATTGTGGATAAATCGGGTCACGATAAATACAACGGCTACCAATACTCACAAGGAGCAGGTATTCACTTAGCTATTGGCTTGCTTAAAGATTATGACGGGTGGGATTTCTACCAGTCCAACGGTGTTTCACAGGGTTGCGGGCATGATTTCGGGGTGGGAATGCTTTGGGACGCAAAGGGTAACGATAACTATTCTGCAAACTCGCTCTCACAGGGCGCAGGCAACGCAGATGGAATTGGCATATTGATAGATGAGAGCGGAACTGACGGCTACTTGAATAAATTCCCAGCTAACACGCGCGGCTATGGCAATCCCCGCAGAGAATATGGCAGCATCGGCGTTTTCCTTGATGCATCGGGCACAGATTACTATTCCCAGCCAGGTTATGACAGTACTTTTATAAACTCATCAAACTGGGGTGTGTTCACAGATTATGATTTCAAAGACCTGCCGGAACAAGTCAGCGGCGATAATTTTAAGGTACCATTGGATTCTGTTCCAATACCTATCAGAGGTAATAATATACATCGAACATTTTATACTATTGAAGATTACTTCGCGATGGCAAAAACCATTGAACCGCGCTTTTCTCTCTGGCAGGATTACGGCTTCCGAAAACTGATTGAAGACAGCACGAACACTGCAAAGTATATCCTCACAAAATTTGGAACTACCGATCACCGTGATGTTCAGGTATTTCGTGTGCTCGCACTCAAGATTCAATGGTCTATAGCACAAGTGTTGTTAGAAAGACTTAAGGCTTATTCAGTTGGACAGGCTTTAATAACACAAGCTGAGCTTAGCATGATATGTTATATTTTTGGCGAAACAAAAGACCCTTCGGCAAAAGATTATCTGCTTGAGCTAACTAAAGATGAAAATTACCGCGTGCGCTCCTCAGCCATAAACGCGCTCGGCAAAATAAATTACGATAAAAGTGATAAGGATTTTATTGATAAAGTGACCCAAAGGCTCGGAGAGCTTGCTGCGGAAAAATCCGAAAAGAAAATTTACAATAAAGATATTGCTTTCGCAGTTGGAAATTATATCTCTCCAAATGGTTTGGATATACTACTGGGAATGCTTGATAATTCTTACTACGGAGCCAGATTTGTTGCAGCGGAAAATCTAAAGAAATTCCCCGAACTGCTAAATATAATTACAAGTAATAACTCTATTCCGACATTTTTTATGGAAGAAAAACCATTCGTTGCATTTATGCAGTCATTAACTACGCTTACAAGCAATGATTTTAAAATTATTTTTACATTTCTGAAAGTATCTCCCATTTATGAGAATGAATCGGTAATTTACAATCTGATAAATTTGCTGAAGTATAAAATTGATAATTCCGACGATAAGGGTATAGATGTATGGTATCAAAATCAACTGGATGAGCTGCAAATCAAAGTTCCGCTTAAGATAAGATAAATAACTCAAGCTTAAAAGCCTTTAGGTTGACCGTTTTGCTTACAAACCCTTGTCTTTATTATCAGGCGCTTGTATGAATTTGTTGTCGGATTTGTTAATGCTAAAAGTGATGGCGCATGTTTTAATAGTCCCCAATAAAAAAGGCACGTTTTTCAATGTGCCTCGTTTACTGTTTTACCCTTCGTCTTCGCTCTGGGTATGCTTTTGACGTTTTACGTTATCACACTTCATAATACAAATGGAATTCGTATGGATGCGGTCTAAGCGCCATCGGCTTAACTTCGTTTTCTATCTTGTAGTTTATCCATGTCTCAATCAGGTCATCTGTGTACACCCCGCCCATTTTTAAATAGTCATTATCATTTGCAAGGTGTTCAAGAGAAGATTCTAAGTTATCAGGCGCTTGGGGAATATTCTTCAGTTCTTTGCTGCTTAAATGATAAATATCCATTTCCATAGCTTCACCCGGATCTATCTTGTTCAATATACCGTCAAGTCCCGCCATCATCATAGCTGAAAATGCAAGGTACGGGTTAGCAGTGCCATCAGGACACCTGAACTCAACACGCTTTGCCTTCGGACTATCTGAATACATTGGTATCCTTATTGCTGCGCTGCGGTTTCCTTTTGAATATGCTAAGTTAACCGGTGCTTCATATCCAGGCACAAGCCGCTTGTATGAATTTGTAGTTGGATTTGTTAATGCTAAAAGTGATGGCGCATGTTTAAGCAATCCGCCAATATAATATAACGCAATCTGGCTTAAGCCCGCATATTTATCACCTGCAAAAAGTGGCTTTCCATTTTTCCAAAGGCTTTGGTGTGTATGCATTCCACTGCCGTTATCTCCATATATAGGCTTAGGCATAAATGTCGCTGTCTTGCCAAAACTTCTTGCTGTATTTTTAACAATGTATTTAAACATCATCAGCTTATCGGCGCACTCAAGCATGGGACAAAACCTGTAATCAATTTCAGCCTGCCCGCCTGTTGCAACTTCATGATGCTGGGTTTCAACTTCAATTCCAGCATTCAGTAAATGCTCAACCATCGCGTTGCGGATATCATTTGTGCTGTCTGCAGGCGGCACGGGAAAGTAACCTTCCTTCTGCCTTATTTTATGTCCAAGGTTTACCTCAAGCTCACTGCCTGAATTCCAGTATCCTTCGCGAGAATCGACCTTATACCAGCTGCTGTATTCATTAACGTTATATGCTACATGATCTAAAATAAAAAATTCAGCTTCCGGGCCGCAGTAAATTGTATCGGCAATTTTTGTTGATTGCAGGTATGCTTCAGCTTTCTTTGCAATGTAACGCGGGTCACGGCTGTATGGCTCTTTAGTCATCGGGCTGTAAATATCGCATATCATCGAAAGGTTTTTTGTTGCCATGAAAGGATCAACACTTGCTGTTTCTGGAACGGGAAATACAAGCATATCAGATTCATTTATTGATTTCCACCCTCTGATGGATGAACCGTCAAATCCAAGTCCTTCTGAAAATACTTTTTCATCAAGGTTTCTTGCCGGTATGCTGAAATGCTGCCACTGCCCGGGCATATCTGTAAATCGGAAGTCTATCATTTTAACATCATGCTTTTTTATCAAAACAAAAACGTTTTTTATAGCCTGCTGGTTTGATGCCATAAAATTTATTCTCCTTTATTTATGTTTTAAATTTAATTCAAATCCTTCTTTGTGTGTTGAAAGCACAATTGATGTGCGCGTTGAGTGTACACCTTTCCATGACTGTATTTTAGCTAAGAGTTTTTCAAGCGATGAAGTGTTTTGTGTTCGGATTTTAAGTATGTGTGAACCGTCACCGGTTATAGAATGACATTCCATAATCTCGGGTGAAGAATGTGTATGCTGGATAAAATCTTTGTAATGTGTAGATGAATCGCTTGCAACAAATATAAATGCCGTTATATCTTTACCAAGTAACTTATGGTTTAGTTTTGTGATGTATGCATCTATCACTCCAAGCCCTTCCAGTTTGTTCATTCTATCCGTTATCGATGGCAGCGAGAGCCCTATCTTCTCGGCAAGTTCGTTCCTTTTCATCCTGGCGTTAATTTGCAGGAATTGAAGTATCTTCAGGTCTGTTTCGTCTATTGTATGCATTGTTTTATTAAGTTGCCTTAAATATTAAGGTTTTATTAAGGTTTTGCTTTATTTATTTAGGCAATTGATGTTGTTTGCCTACAAATATAAAGCAATGTTTATAGATAGTCAATAGTAATTTCTGAAATATATTTTGATAATTATTGATAAGGGGTTGCTCTTTTTAAGATTGATGGTTTGTGAATCTTCCAAAAAAAATTAAACCCGACAGGTTTAAAAAACCTGGCAGGTTTGGAATTTTCTTTGTTCTTAAACTAGATCTGTATCTTTAAAAAAATGTGCTATCTCGTTCTTTGCGTTTTCAGGCGAATCTGACCCGTGAACAATATTTTTCTCAATTGATTCAGCGTACATTTTGCGTATAGTTCCCTCTTCTGCATTTGCGGGATTTGTGGCGCCTATCAGCTTCCTGAATTCAGCCACAGCATTATCTTTTTCTAAGCACATTGGTATAACCGGACCCGATGTCATATAAGCAACAAGATCATTATAGAACGGTCTTTCTTTGTGCACTTCATAGAATTTCTTCGCTGCATCTTCGCTTAACCAAATTAGCCTCATTCCTTTTATATCAAATCCTGCATCAAGTATCTGCTGGATAACTTTTCCCTGTACTTTTTTTTCAAGGCTATCAGGTTTTAATATTGCCAGTGTTCTTTCTTTCATTTTATTGGGTAAATATTGATTTATTAATAAGTTATTAAGTTTTTGTTACATAAATTTACCAGTTTTTTTTAAATTTATAAACTCATAAAATTTTACCTAATAAATATACCCTCCCAAATAGGCTGGATCAGAAAAGGATGTTTCTGCATACTTTCCATTTGTTTTCGCAACTAAGCTAATTTTTATTACAGAAACAATTTTATTCCGCTATTGCTTCAGTTTCAATTTCAACCATCATATCAGGGTGAATGAATCCTTTCACCTCAACCATCGTTGCACAGGGTTTAATATCTATAAAGAACTCTGCATGCGCCCTGCCGATATCTTCCCATTTTGTAATATCGGTAACGAACATCCTGTTCCATACAACATTTTCAAGTGAAGTCCCTGCTTCCTTTAAATATTTCTCTATCTTCTGAAATATATATTTCGTCTGTTCATAAGCATTTCCTTTGCCGACTATCTCACCATTTTCATCAACTGATGTAGTCCCCGTCACCATCACTCTATTACCTGCTCTTATTGCGCGTGAGTATCCAATAATACCTTCCCACTTTGCTCCGCTTGATACTTTTTTAATATACATAAATATCACTCATTCAAGCCAATTTATTTTTAATTCATTTTCTGCTTGTTTAAACTCCTTATCACCAGTAACTAACGCAGCTTTTTTCATTTCAGCAAGCCCGGCGGCAAAAGCGTCCGCATAGCTCATTTTAAAATTAGCTTTATATTTTGCTGCAAGTAGTGTCAGTTCCTTATCAGCATCAATTACTGCCACCGGATATTTATCAATAATAGAGCGGTAAAGCTCTGCACGTATCTTTCCTCCTTCCCTTAGTGCTATGTAATAAACTTCTCCCCAGTTAACTACAGAAAGATATAATTCAGCTTTATCTTCAACTGCACTCTCAAGTATAGGTATTAACCCCTTGCCGGATTCCTCACCTTCCAGGTATGCTATTATTGAATGAGTATCAAGAACATATTTCTTCATAACTCACGCTCTTTCTTTTTTTCTTCTGCAAGAGCCTTCAGCATTTTGCCCTTAGTGCCCATTATACCAAAATTCTTCCAAATCATCTCAGAAGTTACCGGAACCAGCTTAATTTGCCCATTCTCTTCATAAAAATGAACTTTTGTGCCATTTTTAATATTGTACTTCCTCCTAATCTTGGAAGGAATAACTATTTGACCTTTTGTTGTTACTATTGATGATTCCATAAATTTCCTCTTTATTTATACTAATTAGCAAAGTTAGATAATAAATATAAGTAAGTCAAGTATAAAATTTCTTACATAAATATAAATCCTTACTTTTTAATTAGATCGAACATATTTTAAAGGTTAACTCTAAACCTGTCAGGTTTAAAATACATTTTACTAACATCTTTAAGATCAAACTTTTCCTTCGTTCAAAACCTGACAGGTTTAAATCTGACACCCAAATTTTCTCTGTAAAAAAACAAGACTTTAATCTTCTCTCACGTTTTGCTATTTTGCATTAATCAAAAAAAAGTATGTCAACAGATAACAAAGAATATACAGAAGAAATACCCCAAAACCCGGTGATGGAATCACTCGAGCGCCCAAAAGTTACTGCTCTTGATGAAGTACTCGGCAAACCATTTAAAGTGCTTGATGACGGCTTTATCCGCGTAATTGATTACATGGGCTCTGATGAATCCATAGTTCAGGCTGCACGTGTATCTTATGGCAGGGGCACAAAAAAAGTTCACGAAGACCGCGGACTTATCCGCTACTTAATGCGCCACCACCATACAACACCGTTTGAAATGTGCGAAATAAAATTCCACGTGCGCGTACCTATGGATTGCTGGAGGCAGTGGATTCGTCATAGGACTGCAAATGTAAACGAGTATTCAACCCGCTACAGCGTTGCAATTGATTCCGCACAGACTACTGCTGAAAAGGAGTGGCGCTTGCAGGCATCAGGCAACCGCCAGGGTTCAGCCGGATTTGCCGGTGACCCTGAAGGTAAATCGCTCACAGAAAAAGAGCGTTACCTGCAGTCACTTGCCCGCGAAATTTATGATGAGCGTTTAAAAATGGGAATAGCCCGCGAGCAGGCGCGCAAAGATCTGCCGCTTTCGACCTACACCGAAGCTTACTGGAAAGTTGACCTGCATAACCTGCTTCACTTCTTATATCTGCGAATGGATCCGCATGCGCAATATGAAATTCGCCGATATGCTGAAATAATGGGTCAGGAAATTGTAGCCAAATGGTGCCCAGCTGTATGGGAAGCATTCATGGATTACAGGGTGAACTCATCACACCTCACCAGACTGGAAACCGAAGTATTAACTGCAATGACGCAGGGAGATAATGAAAAAGCGAAAGCTCTGGGAAAATCATTCGGATGGCTGAATGATGCAGG
>JAYTUN010000218.1:0-13640 GCA_043744495.1 Ignavibacteria bacterium | reverse complement strand
GTTGCAGAAGTCTATAATTTATTTAACACACCCCTTCCGCTTCGCTCCCTCCCCTCTCAAGAGGGGAATATAAGCTGTAATTCCCCTCTTGAGAGGGGTGGATTCACCGAAGGTGAAGATTGCCTGCCAAGCGGAACGCATGGGGGTGTGTGATAATGTGTTGTGCAACAGACGCCATAGGCGGGCAAAGCGCGAGGAGGAGTTTGTCCGAAGGACTCCTTCGGAGGAAAGAAGTGTATGGTTTTGCGTAAGGTGAGTTAATAATAATAAAAGCCCAGGTCATATTATTATAAGAACAGGGAATGACAGTTCAGGAAATAGCCCCTTCAGTATATTTATCGCAAGCTTACACAAGGAAATTGATTCGTGAATTTAATAAAAAATGGGCAATGCAATAGAATACAAAGCACGAATTTACTCCAACGAACGCATCTTGGTTGAACAGAATTGAGCGCCAATTTACCGAGAGGCAGGAAATTACTGTGTAACATTTGATGGGACTGGATTGCCTTCATACGTTTATTTCTACCGAATTGAAGCCGGTAATTTTGTTGATAGTAAAAAGATGGGTATTGGTTAATAAAAGAATTAGACGATATAAACCCCTCTTAAATGAGGGTTTTTTATTTATCCCTTTTATCCAAAAATTTGTCTCACCCTGCAAACCCATTGATTTTATCTAAATATTGTATTAAAATTACAAATGCAAAACGAAACTACTACTCATCAAATAGGATCTGATACAACCACTGAAATGGTCAGGATTCAGGTATTCCCTGAATATATACCTGAGCAATCCAGCCCTGAGATAAACCGCTATTCATTTTCATACAGGGTAATAATTACTAACATTGGTGAATCAAAAGTTAAGCTGCTTGCACGCCATTGGCTGATAATTAATGCCGAAGGCGACCAGGAAAAAGTTGACGGACCCGGAGTTGTTGGCTATACACCGGAGCTTGAAGCAGGCGAATCGTTTGAGTACTCAAGCCACAGCCAGCTTAATTCAAACTGGGGTACCATGGAAGGCTCATACACAATGATAAGAGATAACACACAGAAATTTGAAGCTAAAATTGAGCGGTTCTACTTCGTAAGTGATGAAGTTCTTGCATAATTTCATTCAAAGTAAACTTACTGCACTCCGTTTTTAATAACTATTTTTTTCAAAAGGTATTCCTCGTTGTGTCAGGCCTGCCTTTAGGTTTATAACCTGAGACGTGTCGGGTAAAATACCCAACACGACGAGTGAATCCTTACATATTTATTTATAATATTCAGAAAAGGTTTGTTTGCAGTTAAAAAAGATAAATACTAAAAAAATGCTTTTGAATATTTTGATTTACTGGAATGGGTTAATTCAAAGTTCAGCATTAAGGATTGATCTTTTTAAGTACTATTGCAGCTCCTCCCCCTTTTGCAAACCAAAAAGAAATTTTATCTGAAGATCGTAATACTTTTTTAAAAATTCTGAGATTTCCGGGGTTAGTATTAGCGTCCGAAGCATCTGAATAGATCACAGATTCATATTTATCATTTCCTAAAAAACTTAGATCAATTACAATATTTCTTTGATCCCAATTTGTCATACCACCAATGAACCATTTATCATCTTTTTTGCGCGCAATTACAATATATTCTCCAATTTTTCCATCCAGCACTATGGTAGAATCCCATGTTGCGGGCACCTGTTTTATGAATTCAAATTCCCGCAGTGTTTCGTAAATTTTAGGTGATTCACATAAAGTCTGTATCCCGCTTTCATAAACTACTAACATAGCCAGTTGTTGTGTTCTTGTACCTTGTGTCATCGGATACTTCCACTGACCAGTAAAATTTGTTTCGGTTGAGTTTGTCATAGAGCCCGGTGTATAATCCATTGGTCCTGCAATAAGTCTGGTAAAAGCAAGCATTACATTATGATTCGGGTTTGGGAACCCGGTAATCCATCTCGCATTTTCATTTCCCATAACACCTTCGTATGTTAATATGTTAGGATATGTTCTGCTTAAGCCATCCGGTTTGTATGCTCCATGAAAAATAACTTCTATTTTTCGTTTTGCACATTCTTCCGCAACTTTTCTGTAAAAATCAGTCATATACTGGTCATCTCTATCCATAAAATCCAATTTTATTCCTTTGATACCCAGTGACTGATAATAATCCAAAGCTTCGTTCATTTGTCTTTCAAGTTCATACCAAACCACCCAAAGAATCAAGCCGATGCCTTTTGAGTTTGCGTAAGCGGCAACACCGGGAAGATCAAGTTCAGGAAGTGTTTTTGTTAAATCATGAAAGGCATCATCCTTTGTTGCGTCAAACCAGCCGTACCAGCCGCCATCAAGCGTGACATATTGAATTGAATTTGCCGCTGCAAAATCAATGTAGTACTTCACGGTTTTGGTTGAAAGTATCTGGTATCCGAAAGAAGGATCAAATCCCCTGTCTTCAGCCCACCAGCTCCAGGTAGTTTTACCGGGTTTTACCCACTCCTCTGCATCACTAATTATACACGGATCATTAAGGTTCATTATTAAATTTGATTCAATAAGCTTTCCCGGGTTATCACCAATAATAAATAATCGCCATGGACTAACTGCCGGAGTTTTTCCTGTTACCGAAAAATTGTTGTTATCAACATTTGGTGAAAGCTTACTTTTAAGAACATTTCCATCCTGCTTTTCTAAATGCATTCCGGGATAATTTGTAATGTTTGCTTCCGAAAGGCAGACGTAGAGTCCCTCATTCATCTTCATTGTCAGCGGAAGAGTAATATATGGGAAGTAACTTGTTGAATCTCCGGGTGTATCATTTATAGTACTTAATTTATAAGGTCTGTATTCGCCTTCATAGCTGTGTCTGAATCGGTCTTTCTTCATTGCCCAGCATTGATAATCACCGGAAAAATTGAAATATGTTTCCTCGTTTGAAATTATGAATGAATTTATATTCGCTTGTTCAGGTATTCCATATCTAAAAGCTGCGCCATCGTTATAAGCCCTGAAATAAATATCTATCTTTCTGCCGGGTGAAGTTTTTTCTTCAAGTGAAATTTTAGTTTCATTGTAATAATTACGTGAATACTTTGATTTACCTAAATAAATCCTGAAAGTCTCATCAATAGTTACGTTTTCAACCGATAATATTTTCAGGTCAGAACTTATCGTTCCACTCTGATTAAAATTCAATCCAAGCTTAGACCAATTAAGGAATTTTACTCCTTTAAAACTTATAGAATATAATGGTTCACCTTTATCGCTTAATTTGAAATGGATTTCTACGATTTTATCCGGTGATACTGTTATCATGTCTTCTGCAAATAACAAACCCGTGGGAAAAAAGAGAAAATTCAATACAATAATTAATTTCATCATTATTCACAATTTTACAATTTCTTCATTTAAAAACAGTGCCAAAACAGGTGCTTTTGCGACATTATCCCTTTAAAAGGTTAGTACTGTATTTAAAATTTCATTAAATATATACCAAATTGTTTGTAACTTTGCAATATGGGTAAATCGGTTACATTACATACTCTTGGGTGCAAGCTTAACTACTCTGAAACTTCGACACTTGCAGGCAAATTTCATAATAATGGTTATAATTTAAAACATTATGGCGAAAGTTCTGATATATTTGTACTTAATACTTGTTCTGTTACTGATAATGCAGATAAAGAATGCCGTCAGATAATCAGAAGTGTTTTGAATAAAAATCCTGATACGTATATAATAGTAACAGGTTGTTATGCACAGCTACAGCCAAACGAGATAGCATCAATTCATGGTGTTGATCTTGTGCTGGGCGCAAATGAAAAATTTAAGCTGTTTGAATATGTAAACGGGTTTGAGAAAAAAGATCTTTCATGTGTTTTTACATCTCCAATAGATGAAGTTACAAATTTTGACTACGCATACTCTTCCGATGTTGAATCCAGAACAAGGGCATTTTTAAAAATACAGGACGGCTGCGATTATAACTGTTCATTCTGCACTATTCCTATGGCAAGAGGAAAGTCCAGAAGCCTAGCAATTAACTCTGTAACCCGAAATGCACAAAAGCTAATTGACATGGGCTATAAAGAAATAGTTCTGACTGGTGTAAATACCGGTGACTATTCTTTTACTGACGAATCAGGTTCAACCAAAAAGTTAATAGATGTATTGTTTGAATTAGAGAAACTTAATATTCCAAGAATACGTATCAGTTCAATTGAGCCAAACCTTTTAACAGGCGAGATCATCCAGCTTGTAAGATCATCAAAAAGCTTTTGCAAACATTTTCACATACCAATGCAAAGCGCTGATAAAGAAACCCTGAAGATGATGAGAAGACGATATAACTGCGATTTCTATGAGGAGCTGATAAACAAGCTGAACAGTGAAATACAAGGTTTAGGAATTGGTGTCGATGTGATTGTTGGGTTCCCGGGTGAAACGGATGAACGGTTTAACAATACTCTCAAATTCCTTGAAGCGCTGCCTGTAAGCTACCTTCACGTCTTTACTTATTCAGAACGCAGGAATACACACGCCGTTGCATTACCCGGCAGGGTTGAAATGAACGTTAGAAAAGAAAGAAGCAGAATACTAAGGGAGCTTTCAAATAAAAAAAGAATGGATTTTTACAGAAATAACATTGGAAAAAATCATAATGTTTTGTTTGAAACAGCAAAAGAAGATGATTATCTTTACGGCTTCACTGAAAACTACATAAAGGTTCGCACAAATTCAAATTCAAAACTTGAAAATAAAATTTCTGAATTTAAGATCACTGGTGTAAATTCATATAACTATGCTGAAGGGATAGTAAATATCTAATGGATATTTATATTATAAGGCACGGTGTAGCTGCCGAGCTTGACAATGAAATTGTAGAAGAAGGTTACAGGTATCTAAACATTCACGGCAGGAATCATTGCAGGATAGTTGCTCAAAGATTGAAAGATATGAAAATTGGCTTTGATGCAGTAATTTCAAGTCCGCTTGTAAGGGCAGTACAAACGGCAGAGGTTTTTGCGTCAGTGTTAAAGTATGACAATGAAATAAAAACAGCAATTGAGCTTATAGGCGGAAGTTCATTCAATCGTTTTTTGAAATTGATCATAAGGCATTCACATCATAAAAGCATTGCAATATTCGGTCATACACCGGATGTAAATTCATTTTTTTTAAATCTCATAAAAGATAATCCTATCAAAGATCTTCAGCTTAATTTCAAGAATTCAAGCGTATGCAAGATCAATTTCGACCCTGCCTCAGAAACGGGAACATTCGAATGGTTCCTTAATTCTGAGAACATGAAGCTCATAGAACCCCCTCAGAAATAAATTACCTGCCATTATTTTAAAATTAATTTTTCAGGTAAATATCAAAAATCCTTTATTGGGGCAGGTGTGAAGGAACATATAAACATTACAAATGCAAAAATACCAAACAGATTTCTTCCAATACCCAAAGGCTGTGAGTCGTATATAGGCGGATGATCTATCTTAACTAAAAAAAACAGCAATACTACCCAAATTATCCACATAGGCGAGCCAAGATCCGGATAGTTAATTACTTCCATATAATTCAATACTCCTATTACAGACATTACTATTAATAAACCGAAAAATATACGTGTAATAATTTTATGCTTCCAGCCGAGCAATGCGTAAATAATATGACCGCCATCAAGCTGTCCAATTGGCATAAGATTAAGAGAAGTTACAAAGAGTCCAAACCAGCCTGCACATAAAAACGGGTAATGATACATCTCATTCAATGGAGGAATAAAAGCGTTTTGCGGAAGAGGCAGGATGTTTTTTAAAACCGCATATATTAATGTGTTTGAAAAAGTTAAACCGGATACAGACGGTATTCCACTGATTACATATTCAGGATGAATAGAATAAAGGTAATCAATTGAGGGCAGGGTTAATATGCCGTATATTAAAGATGATACAGCAATAACAAATCCTGCAATAGGTCCGGCTATTCCTATATCAAATAATGCTTTTTTTGATTTGATAGGGTCTCTTATCCTTATAACAGCTCCCATTGTTCCAAAAGGGTTTAGCATATCAGGCATTGGGATGTAGAAAGGTAATGTTACATCTACTTTGTGATACTTTGCGGCAAAATAATGTCCGAATTCATGGAATGATAAAAAGAGTATAATTAAGAAAGCATAAGTTATACCCAGATGAAGATTACTTAATTCGTATGGATCTTTACCAAGCCAGTAAACACCCGCCATAGTAGTAGAAATACATGTTAATATAAATAGCACAATATTCAGCCATAAGCCAAACCTTCCAGACTGCCCCAGAAGTTTTTTTCTTTCGGGACGGGAAGGTATTTCAAACGGCTGTTCGTTATGAACCGGGTAATGTGTGTTTTCCTGCAATGAGATATTTTATTTACCACAAAGTTACAAGCAGTTCATTATCATTAAAAAGGAAATAATTATTCAATAAAAAAAGGGGCACTTAAGCCCCTTTAATATTTGAAACAAAAAAACGAAGATTATTTAACAAGCAGCATTTTTTTAGTATTTGAATATTCATTTGTTTCAAGATTGACTAAATGAAACTAGAAAAAGACTCCCGATGAGTATTATAATGAAAAAACTTATAATTGGAGAAAGTTTGACGGGACAAAATTATTTAACGATATATATTTCCTCTATAATCAATTTCAATAATGTTAATTTCATATTCTGTTCTATCAACCGAAAAAATAACTCTTATATTGCCTATTCTCATTCTGAAACAACCTTTCCAATCTCCTTTCAAACGTCTAATTTGAAGCTCATCGTATAGAATAATATTAGCATCATTTATCTGTTCAACAAGTTTTTTAATTTTCTTCCTAATTTTCTCTTTATCTTTACTATTAATTTTATCTAAGAAGTTCAAAGAATTTTTGCTAAATGTAACTTTCACCTGTTTACCCAATCAGTTAAATCTTTAAATTCCACCTTTTTATACTTTGATGGATTTCCATAATGCTTTTTAATATCAAGCATCTCCTTCTCTGAGACTTCGGGAATCAACAAATCAAGCACATTTAGACGTTCCTCTTTAAGTACTTCTTTTATACTTTGCTTGATGATTCGTTTTAATTCCTTTTTCTCTAATGTTACATTACTCATAATATTATTACTATAATTTGAAAGTATCCAAAAATACTAAAACTTGTTAGTAATTACTAATCAATAAACATTTTGTATTAAAGCGATAGAAATTGCGATGTAGTTTCAGCCAGCGAAGAGTATAGAATTAATCATTCGGAGGACTCATTTAACGCAGAAGCATTACCTCAATTATTCAATAAAAAAAGGGGCACTTAAGCCCCTTTAATATTTGATATAAAAATGTGGTAACTATTTCACAAGAAGCATTTTTTTAGTATTTGTAAAATTATCTGATTCCAGTTTGTAAAAATATACCCCCGAAGCATAGAGTGAAGCGTCAAAATCTACTTTATACACTCCTGCTGATAACTGTTCATTTAGCAAAACTGCAATTTCCCTGCCGGTAATATCAAATACTGTAAGCTTAATATTTCCGTTTACCGGTACTTGAAATTCAATATTTGTAACAGGATTAAAAGGATTGGGATAATTCTGGTTTAAAAAATATTCTTCCGGAATTTGATTGCTAATTGGCGTGATGCCAATTGTTAAACAAGAAGCTCTCCTTATCTGAGCCCGCACTGTATCACCCGGCAATGGTCCAAACCCAAATGCCAAATTTATTGATGTGTTTAAATGACAGTAACTCATAACTGTTCCAACTTTCGGACGAAGTGGACCGCTATAACACCCTCCTTCTACCTGATAACATGTATCAATTGGTCCACCTGGCCAGCCGCACCAGAATGTATGATTTGAACCGAGATTATGTCCCATTTCATGCACAACTACATTAACTACCCATGAGTAAGTTGGAAAAGGAACTAACTGAGTATCAATAACACTAACTGCATATCTACCAGATGAATCACTTGGGTCAAAAGGAGTACATAAAACCCCCAGCCATGCAACTCCGCCGGAAATATCTGTTCTTGTAGAAATCCAGTGAGCAAGATCGCCATTTACTGCGTTTTGCAGTCTGCCCCCCAAAGCGTTTTAGAATCCTGGTATTGCTTGTTAACCCAATATAAACATCAGGCGTTGTCCATACAAAAATCTGTTGTATAGTTGTATTAATGCTATCCTGCTGGTACATTGCAGCGCATGAATTAAAGAATGCAGTAACATAATTATTAACATTATTTGTATTGTTGCCATAATCCTGATACATTTTGTAGTCACATTCAAAATACTTCCTTACAAGCTGCGGCGGTGGATTATCGTTTAGGATATTTTGCTGCCAATTTAAATGTCTTTTATCAAAAACGCTGTTTTCTTCATCGGTAACACCGCATTTAAAATCATTCTTATTCATTAGATTCTTATCATTATAAAACACATAATTCTCAGTGTACATTCTGCTTTCGTCCTTAATACTTGATAAATTCCAGTTGCCTTCTTTGTTTGATGCTACAGCCATTACAAAATCATCAAATATACTTAATGACGCGAATGATTCATTATCTCCTTTTATAATTCCCCTGTAATATAAACCCGGAGTATAATCAACATTATTTATTGTTCCGTTGCCGCTAAGTGTGCCGGCTTTAAAATCATCAGAAAGTACGTTTACCCTGAATAACTCCAGCACCATGTTTTCATTACCGTTCACAGGAATTGCGAAAGAGATATTTTCTGTTTTAGAATTTAGCATGTTATGCAATTTCGATCTTTCGATCTTTAGGCTTGAAGAAGAACTTAAATATGTGCTTAATAGGTTCTTCTGCTGAGAAGAATTATTCAAGTTAATAAATGACTTCTCGAGAAATACTTTTCCTGACTTTTTAAGCTCTTCAACTTTCTGCGCCAGCGGTTTAGTTTTTGCGTTTACTTTTTCTACATATACAGTTTCTTTCAGATTACTAAAACCCGAAAAAGAAAAAATACTCCGCTAATTATTACAGCTAAAACAACAAAAGCATTAATGTGAGAATTATTTGACTTTAGTTTCATGTTTCCCTTTCTTTAATTTAAATTTTTGTAAATTTAGTAAATCAAATTTACTATTGCAAGGTTAAACTCATATAAATATTATTAACAAATTGCAGATGACCTTAAAAAAACTCATGTTGAATTTTTAAAACTCGTTTCGGAATTAACTGAAATAAAAATTAAAGGAAAAAATAAAAAAGCAAAAGAATCCATTGAATTAGCTTTAAAAAACATAAATAAAATGCATAGTAATCCTCTTGGCACAAAGAATTGGCTTATTGAAAAGGCAAATGAAATGATGAAATCTACAGGAAAATAATTATATATTTGATGAATATTTTTTATAGAAACTACTAAAGAAGAATTAATTTTACAGCCAAATCCTCAATTTTAAGCAAAAAACAAGGAAACCCTAAAATAATTTAATTGGTTATAACTGATAAAGTTGCATTAACATACATATATTATTATCTTTAGGTATTCCAAGTTCACAATGTCTAACTTTTTTTCAAGGTATAACTGGGATGCCAGGATAGCCAGAAAGGAGTACCCATCATGAAATCACTTCGTGATATCTGCACAAACAAAGATCTGTTCTTTGTAAATACAGGAATGACCGTTTATGATGTAGTTAATGAAATGGCAAAGAATAATGTAGGAGCTGTACCAGTTCTTGATGATGGGGGAAAGCTACGCGGTATCTTTTCTGAACGCGACCTTATGATTAGATGCGCTGCAAAAAGGCTTGATATGGAAAAAACCAAGATTGACGAAGTCATGACAAAAGGGGTAATCCTTATGGAAGCTCACGATTCATATAGTGACTGCATGAAAATTATGCAGCAGGAAGGCATAAGGCACATGCCCGTAAGGGACGGTGAAAAATTGATAGGTGTAGTTTCAATGCGCGACTTAATGGCTGAAGATTGTGAGGAAAAGAAACAGGAAATTGAAAACTTAAATTCTTATATTTATTATTATAAATAGTGATCTAATTCTGCAGTATAAATACTGAACTAAATTAAACATTTGATATTTAATCTGATTAAATTTTCTTAAAAGGGATGATAGCTATCTTCCCTTTTTTTATAGAGCAAATTTTTTATTGCTTGAAATTTAATTAACCTCAAATGAGTTAAATTTTATGAAGTTGATTTACAATAATTATTTTTGTAATTTTTAGCAACAACATAATAATAGAAAGAAAATTTTTGATGGCACAGTTGCAAAATCTTCCAAAAACGCTGGGTGAACTTAAAAGTTCAGGATATAAAGTTCTGGCGGTTAAAGATGAATTAAGGAAAAATCTCCTTGAAAAACTACAAAATAAGGAAGAAATATTTCCGGGGATAATAGGTTACGAAAAGACAGTTATACCACAGGTTGTAAATGCAATTCTTGCAAAACATGATATTATTTTTTTGGGTTTAAGAGGTCAGGCAAAAACTAAAATGGCAAGGATGCTTGTAAGTCTTTTGGATGAATATATACCAATCATAAAAGGTTCTGAAATAAACGATAATCCTTACAACCCCATTTCTAAATTTGCAGTTGATGCTGTAAATGAACATAATGATTTTACAGAAATTGAATGGATAGGCAGAGACAGCCGCTTTGGAGAAAAACTTGCCACTCCTGATGTAACAATTGCAGATCTTATTGGGGATATTGATCCCATCAAGGCTGCAACTCAAAGGCTGCATTATTCCCATGAAGGCGCGATACATTTTGGAATTGTTCCCAGGACAAACCGCGGTATTTTTACCATTAATGAATTGCCTGACCTGCAGCCAAGAATTCAGGTTGGCTTGCTTAACATTATGCAGGAGCGCGATATACAGATACGCGGATTCAATATCCGCTTCCCATTGGATGTATTTATTGTATATACTGCTAACCCTGAAGATTATACCAACAGGGGCAATATTATTACCCCGCTTAAAGATAGAATCGATTCACAGATATTAACACACTATCCTAAAAGTATTGAAGACGGCATTAAGATAACCGAATCGCAAAGCTGGATAAAGCGGTATATGGATAAGGAAGTTCTAATTCCTTATTACATGAAAGAAATAATTGAAACCGCAGCGCATGAAGCAAGAAGAAGCGAATTTGTTGAACAGAAATCAGGCGTAAGTGCAAGGCTTACAATTTCAGCAATGGAAAATCTTGTAAGTAATGCTGAAAGGCGCTCTATTATTAATAATGAAACGATAATTTTTCCACGAATAACCGATCTAGCGGCAGCATTACCGGGAATGACCGGTAAAATAGAGTTAGTTTTTGAAGGTGAGCAGGAAGGTCCCGTAAAAGTAAGTAAAGCATTAATAGGTAAAAGTATCCGTGAAATTTTCAGGAAATACTTCCCTGATCCGTTACAGAAAAAAAGAAGGCAGGGCGAACAGAAGGAAATTTCACTCGGTGACCCATACACAGAAATTGTAAAATGGTTTGAAGAAGGAAATTATATTGAGCTTAATGATGATATGAGGTTTGACGAATATTTTAATACTTTAAAACGGGTTGATGGACTTGAAAGAACTGTAAAAAAATATGTAAAAACAGTTGAAAATGATTATGAACTTGCTTCTATGATGGAATTTATGCTTGATGGTTTACATAATAATTCCAAAATTGCCAAAGATGAGCTGGATGAAAGAGTTTCATACAAAGATATGGTAGGTGCAATGCTTTTTAACAAGGCAACCCAAAAGGGTTCACGCTCGTCTTATGATTATGAGAACGAAGAGTGGAATTCATAAAGAATGCGGATTTGGGATTGTTGATTTCGGATTTAATATCTATACCAAACCTGATAGGTTTAAGAAACAGTTTTAAAATTTTTAAAATGTAATCTATGCAGCATACAGAAGAACTTACAGCGCCAATTGATATTGATACAACTACCGAGGGTTTTACCCTCATTTTGTTCAATGATTCACAACATGATTTTGATGAAGTTATAAACCAAATCATCAAAGCAACAGGGTATGGTTATGATAAAGCCGAGGCAATAACAATGGAAGTACATAATAAGGGCAGGGCGGCTGTAGTTTCAGGTGCGCTCAATGAATGCATTTCGGTTCAGTCAGTTCTTGAAGAAATTGCACTCAGGACATCAATTGAAGTAAATGCTTAATTACCTTTGCGACCCACCAAATATAAATATGAAATAATTCACTGGCACCAGGTTTTGAACGGTTATGCCATGGGTATTTTCCCGATGGGTGAAGAAGATGGCAGTATATCCTGGTTTGAAGCTTCTCCGCGCGCGATAATGCCAATCGAGATTCCAACAAGCAGCATTAACATTTCCCGTTCCCTTAAACAGGTCATTAACAAAGGAGCTTTTGAAATAAGAATTAATACTGCATTTGAAAAAGTAATTTATGAATGCTCACAAAGAGAAAGCACGTGGATTAATGAGCTTATTATGCTGACATACACAGAGCTTCATCACAGGGGATACGCTCACTCAATTGAAGCATGGCAGCATAACAAACTTGTTGGCGGATTATACGGAGTATCGTATAAAGGTGCATTTTTTGGTGAATCGATGTTTCACAAAACAAGTAATGCTTCTAAAGTATGCGTTGTTAAGCTATATGAAATGCTGAAGAAGAATAAATATATTCTGCTTGATATACAGATGATGACATCACATTTTGAAAAATTTGGGGCGATTGAAATATCAAAGCGTGCTTATTTGGAAAATCTTGAAAGAGCTATGAATAAGAAATGCGAGTTTAAGTATTAAGGGCATCTCTAAAAACTCTGTAAAGATAAAACCTGACAGGTCTGATTACCTTGTAGTTTTAAATAACGCAAAATTCAAGACCTGTTAGGTTTAAATTCGGTGTACAAACAGTTTTAAAATAGTTTTTAGAGATGCCCTTAATTTATTTTTCTGTCTTCTAT
Source organism: Ignavibacteria bacterium (assembly GCA_043744495.1). Lineage (GTDB taxonomy): Bacteria > Bacteroidota > Ignavibacteria > Tepidaquicellales > OLB5 > OLB5. The sequence continues at coordinate 668 of JAYTUN010000218.1, read as the reverse complement.
CTTAATAACTTTCTCCAGTCTTCTTATATATCTATCTTCGGGTTTGAATTTTGCATTAAGGAATGAATATATCACTTCACAAGTAAGTGACTCGCCAATAATTCCTCCGCCAAGGCACAGGACATTCATAGCATCATCTTCAACGCCCTGATGTGCAGAAAACGTATCATGGCAAATAGCAGCGCGGATTCCTTTAAATTTATTTGCAGCAATGCAGGCACCTACTCCGCTTCCGCAGATAAGGATACCTTTATCCCCAGAGCCGCCCTGTATTGCCTTTGCAACAGCTTCGGCTATATCCGGGTAATCAACAGAAGCTTCTGAGTTTGTTCCAACATCAATAACTTCATAATCTTTAGAGAGGATAACTTTAAGTTTTTCCTTTAAATTGAATCCTCTATGGTCAGCCCCAAGAATTATTTTTTTCATACTGCAAATTAATCAATTATCTACTAACTATCAATAAAATAAAGAAGTTAGTTTGTAGTCATTTTAATTATATGAAAATTGTTTTCAAATAGCTATATTAACATATAGATATAATATATGTAATAGAAATTCAAATTATATCCTTACTCAAGTTGACCGCTTAGGAATATGTTTTAACCCCGACATTTATGTCGGGGGTTTAAAAATACGTTGAATTCAGGGCTTTAGCCCTGAAAATC
>JAYTUN010000217.1:0-3465 GCA_043744495.1 Ignavibacteria bacterium | reverse complement strand
AGGCGAGTCGCCCTTTTATATTTAGTTTTGTACTTCTTATTTGATTAGTCCCGCAAAGCGGGATTTCAAAAATAACTTCATTATTTTATCAAAATCATCTTTTTAGTTTCGATATAGTCTTCACTAACTAAACGATAAAAGTATATTCCTGAAGAATATTTGCTTCCGTCAAAATCTATACTATATTTTCCAGCGCTTAATTCCTTATCTAATAATATCTCTATTTGTCTTCCTAAGATATCAAATATCGAAATATTAACATTAGATTTAAAGGGTATGCCGAATTGAATTTTAGTTACCGGATTGAAAGGGTTAGGGTAATTAGAATATAATTTGAAACTTACGGGACTATCGGAATTGATTGGATGTATCCCTATTAATTGATCATATTTTACTGTAAGGAAATTATATCCAGTATTACCAACCATATAAATCTTTTGATTAGCATCGAGTAAAATAGAAACGCTAGTAAAAGATGAATCATTTACTATATTCAAAATTCTCCATAATATATTTCCCAAAGAATCGCATCTGTTGTATAATATAAATATAATACATGTTTAATAATGAATGCAACATACATTGTTCTGAACATTTATTGTAAACTGGAAAATTTTTCATATCGGCTTACCTTTCCTTCTCGGTCTTTTTCTGTTCATTAATAATCTGTCCTTTTCGTTCCCTGGCAAAAATGAAATTGCTTTTTCCAGTAAATTGACTAATTCTTTGTTGAAAGGGTATCTTGGATTTAAACGGAAAACCAGTGTTTTGCCAACTTCTTTGCTGATAATCACACCGGCTTGTTCAAGATTAACCAGCTGATTCTGAATTGGACTTAAACTTGAATTATAATACTTTGCTATTTCTCTTGCATAGCCTTCTTCTCTTCCTGCGAGGAAGATCAATACATTCTCTTTAGTTTTAGGACTTATTAGCTTTTCTATCATTACATTGACCTATATATTAGGTTATATGACCTATTTATTAGTTCTAATATACCTAACCTAATATTAAAATTCAACATACCTGATTATCAACTTATATATAGGGCACTTCTAAATATTAATTAATGGTACACTGATGACACAGATGCAACTGATTTTCACTGATAATATCTGTGATAATCCTTCAAATCCGTGTTATTTGTGTGCTATTTTTTTATCCCGAGTACTCGGAATAAAATGCCTCTTTGCCATTTTTCTGTTGAAAATAAAACACTGCTCGAAAGAAAATCCTGATACTGCATTAATTGCCGAGATGCATTCCTTGAACATGTTCTTTTTAAATGTGCCTGTTCCAATGCTTCGCATTGCACTCCAAACAGGCGTTCGGAGTTACTGAATTCTATCTACTACTTTTTGATAATTTTACTCTTATCTTGCATCCTGTAACTTGCAACTCAATATATCCCACTATCCCTCATTGACTTCTTCAAATCTTCATTACCAAGGTACACTATCCCGATTATTCCAAATATCATGCTTGCAAAATTACCTGTTAAAATAGTAATAATATCAAATATCGAGGCAAATTGTAATGTGCTGTAACTGCCTGAACGGTTCATTCTGTTTAACCTGTTGTATGCAACAAAATCCATAACACATGCAATAATATTTATAACAGGTATTGCTCCAAATATGCATCCAAAACCGCAGGTTATTAGTCCGCCTATTAGTGTATAGCCAGACCACCCTAAAGCATACAGGATATTCAATATCGCTGAGATAAGATAAAATATTTTAAGTAAATTTAACTGGTCGTTACTCATTATTTAATAATATAGATTAAAAAAAAACGCATCCAAAAATGAATGCGCTTTAAATAGTTTTATATTTGTTATGTTAAGACTATTTGACAAGATTGAACTTTTCGCCAAACTGCCCAACCAGCGGAAGCGGTTTGCACTCGCCTTTAGACGCACTCATCATTCCCATTATCAAAAATATGATCCAGGGAATGTACAGAATAAAGCCTATTCCGCATGTAATTGTTCCAATTATACCTGCTAGAATATTAACAATAAGCAGTACGATAGCCTGCTCAGTATGGAACATTACAAAATTATTCCTTTTCATGTCATCCATCAATAACGGAATGAAAAAAACAAGATAGGCAAGTATAGCCATTGTCTTTCCGTTAGTAACATCTTCCGGTGTAAAGTTAACCTGTCTTGTTGAATCTGCCATTTAATTTCTCCTGTTGACCCTAAATTGTATTTAAATATTATTTTACTAAATTGAATTTCGCGCCCCATGCGCCAACAACCGGTAATTCTTTTACTTTTCCGCCAATTGCGTTTAAAAGACCCATTATCCATAACACAACATAAGCCAGCCATGGTAATATTCCAAGTATCGAAACAACACATCCTAAATTACTGCTTATCTGGTTAACTATAATTGTTAATATATATATTACAATATAGATACCTATTAAGGCTATCCATAATGCAATTGCCTGTTCTGTGTGAAACATTGCAAACTTTTTATCTCTTGCTGCCAATAACGGAACTAAAAAGAAAATGTATGCAAGAATTGCCATCATTTTCCCGTCTTCAATATCTGCCTGTGTTATTGAAGCTACAGCCGGTCTTGTCTCTGCCATTTAAGATGTTCTCCTTTAGGTTAATTTAAAAATATGAATTTTACAAAAAAAATTTTATGGATTGGTATAACCTAAAATCAAATTTTGTACGGGTTAACTCGGAAAAGATATATAGCCGCCTTCTTAATCGTAACCGTCTGCTATCTGAAGATAGCCTTAATGCTACCCCAGGTATCGCGTACGCTGGAAATAACATGTGTAACGGTTATTGTCTGCGAATATACATAATTGCCGGTGTTATCAATTAGCTTCAGCCTGTAATAATAAATTGTAGGTGAAGACATCAAGGTAGTATTATCTCTGAAATAATAATATGAATTACTACCAATTGCTGTAACACTGCCTATATTTACAAAGCTGTTTGGTTCAGATGCACTTCTTTCAATTTCAAAACGGTTCAGGTTATCTTCTGCTCCTGTTTTCCATTCCAAAAGAATTGAATCTGCTTCATTTTTGCCTGTAAAGTATTGCAGTTCTGTTGCAGCATAAACTATGCCGGCAACTAATAAAATCAGCAGACAAGCTATACTCGTTATTTTTAGTGGCTTTTTCATTGGAAATTATTCAAATATATAAGCATTTATTAAAAAATGCAAGTATTTAAGTGCTAATAAATTTATTTATTTTGAGGAAATTTTATTGCAATTGTTTCAAAATAGCCGTTTTTTCAACCTAACTACATTATGCTTGAGATTATTATGATTCTATTATCTCCTTCCTAAACTTCAGTTTGGGAAAATATAAATAGGAGATACGCATTTTTGTGGTAGGCTTTGAGCGAACTTATTCCTTTTTCAATTGTATAAATCCTCATTTATACATAAAATTGTATGCTATGAGTAAATTAACCCATGTTGTTGG
>JAYTUN010000216.1:0-3473 GCA_043744495.1 Ignavibacteria bacterium | reverse complement strand
AAAACAGTAATAACATAGATAAGCAGATTCATAATTTGACCTCACCTTATCACACCATTGGTGCGATTTTCTCTCTCCCATAAGAAGAGGGAATTTTTAGTAAATATAGTTTAATGTAAATTATTCTTTAATGCAAAAAGGAAAACTGTACCTGATACCAAATTCGCTTGGCAACGATGATCTTGCCAAAGTTATACCCCGGCAAGTATTTGAAATGATAAATGAAATTGATCATTATATAGTAGAGAACACACAATCCGCAGCAAAGTTTCTTAAGCTTGCAGGAATAAAAAAGCATCTTAGGGAACTCACATTTTATGTGCTCAATAAAGACAGTAAAGCTCAAGAGATACGATCTTATCTTGAAGAAACTGAAAATGGCAATAATATTGGAATCATCTCTGAAGCAGGGCTGCCGTGTATTGCTGACCCTGGTTCGGTAATTGTTGCAATGGCACACAGCAAAAATATTCAGGTTATCCCCTTAAGCGGACCATCATCAATACTGCTGGCGCTCATGGCATCAGGGGTTAACGGGCAGAACTTTGCATTCAACGGTTACCTTACAATGGATAAAAATAAAAGAAAAGAGAAGTTGAAAGAGATGGAAAAAAAAGTTAAGTTTGCAAACCAGTCACAGGTATTTATAGAAGCCCCGCACAGAAATGACAGGCTGCTTGAGGAGATTATAGATGTTTGTTCAGATGAAATCATTTTATCTGTTTCAAAAAATCTGACAATGGATAGTGAATTAATATCATCTAAAACAATTAATGACTGGAAGAAAGAAAGAATAACGCTTGGCAAAGAGCCTGTAATTTTTATATTGGGGAAATGAACTTACAAAACACTTTATTTCAGTTTTAAACTTTTGTTAGTATATTTGATAAATTCAACGATAATTGTATGGAAACTAAGAAAACAAGCTTGTTATCAAAAACATTGATATGGTTCCTAATAATTTCAACAATTGTTGTTATTTATTTGACAGTAAAGCTTTTAGTTGTAAGCCAAAACTTTCGTGACCTATAATATATTGGGGAGATTATTTTGAATAACAAAAAAGGACGGCAACACCGTCCTTTTTCTATAATATTAAATAAATTTATCTGCCGTTTACTGCATCTGAAAGACCTTTACCGGCTTTGAATTTTGCTACTTTTCTTGCTGAAATATTAATAGCCGCGCCTGTCTGCGGATTTCTGCCTACTCTGGCTCCTCTTTTTGATACTGAAAATGTACCAAAGCCAACAAGTGTTACTTTACCGCCTTTTTTTAGAGTCTTTGTAACGCAACCTAAAAATGAATCCAAAGCTGCTTTTGCAGCAACTTTTGTTGTATCTACATCTTCTGCCATTTTTGAAATAATTTCTTCTCTTGTCATGTGATTTTAAAATTTAAATTGTTAATAAATTAGTTAAATGTTCTACAAAGATAACTATTTCTTAACAAAATAAAAAATAGTTAATTACGTCTTAAACAGTATTCATACCTTTTTTGGTAAATAATATTTAGTTAAAATTACACCCAATACATAAATAAATGAAATTACTACTTTCCTACTTAAAAAATTACAGGGGATTTATCATAATTGCCCTCGCCTTAGCAGCTGTAAACCAGCTGTTTTCAATGATGGATCCTATCATTTTAAGGTACATTATTGATGATTATGCCACAAAATTCGACAAATACAGCCAGGAGCAGTTCTTCAAGGGCGTGGGTTTACTGCTTGGACTTGGCATAAGTGCGGCGTTTATTTCAAGGATTGCCAAAAATTTCCAGGATTACTATATAAACATGATAACCCAGAAGCTTGGGGCTAAAATATATGCCGATGGCATTAAACATTCCCTTGAGCTGCCATATCAGGTATTTGAAGATAAAAGAAGCGGAGAAACGCTTGGCGTGCTGCAGAAAGTAAGAATTGACGTTGAAAAGCTTATTTCTGCCTCAATTAATATTGTTTTCACTTCGCTTATTGGTATAATATTTGTTACTATATATTCGTTTTCAATTCACTGGTTAATTTTTCCGGTTTATGCTATTACCGCTCCGTTAATTGGATTTATAAGCTCAAAGCTCAGCAAAAAAATTAAGGTCATTCAGAAAAAAATTGTGGGTGAAACAACCGCGCTTGCAGGAACAACAACTGAATCACTTAGAAATATTGAGCTGGTTAAAAGTCTTGGTTTAGCAGGACAGGAAATTAACAGGCTTAACACAACAACAAATAAGATACTTTCTCTTGAGCTTAAAAAAGTAAAATTCATCCGCAGCTTAAGCTTTATACAGGGAACAATAGTAAACTTTTTAAGGACATCCATATTGTTTTTAATGATGTACCTTATTTTTTCAAAAGTAATAAGTGCAGGTGAGTTCTTTTCGCTGTATGTATATTCATTTTTTATTTTCGGTCCGCTGCAGGAGCTTGGAAATATTATTAACATATACCGGGAAACTGAAGTATCACTTGGAAATTTCAAGGAAATTGTTGATACTCCCATAGAGAAAAAACCGGATAACCCTGTTTTAATCGGTAAAATTGAAACATTCGCATTTGAAAATGTTACATTCAAACACATGAGCGCTTCTAATCATGCATTAGAAGATATTACTTTCAAAACTTCTGTTGGTCAGACAGTTGCATTTGTTGGACCATCGGGCGCAGGCAAAACAACTCTGGTGAAGCTGCTTGTTGGATTATATACTCCGCAATCAGGTACTATATATTACAACGGTACACCGGGCGGGGAAATTGACTTCGATAATTTACGCAACCAGATAGGCTTTGTAACTCAGGATACACAGCTTTTTGCAGGGTCTATAAAAGAGAACCTGTTGTTCGTTAATCCTAATGCGACCGATGAACAAATAAATGATGCACTGAACAAAGCGGCGTGCGGTAACCTGCTTGCAAGAGCTGATAAGGGAATTGATACAGTCATAGGTGAAGGCGGAGTGAAAGTATCAGGAGGTGAAAAGCAGAGGCTTTCAATAGCACGCGCACTGTTAAGGCAGCCAAGACTTTTGGTTTTTGATGAAGCTACTTCTGCGCTTGATTCATTGACCGAAGAAGAAATAAGCCAAACGATTAGAGATGTATCTGCAAGAACTGATCATATCACAATACTAATTGCGCACAGGCTTTCAACCATAATGCATGCAGATATGATATATGTACTTGAAATGGGCTGCATGGTAGAAGAAGGCAGGCATGAAGAGCTTCTTGAGTTGAAGGGTCTTTATTACGCTATGTGGCGCCAGCAGATTGGCGAACGCCATAGGCTTAGCGGCAACGGGAGTGGTCTTAAATCAGAAGAAATTAAAGCTAAAGAGCTTGTAAAGTAAGTTTAATGAATTCCTTTAAAATGATAATAATTTACTCAAGTTGACCGCCTCCGATACAGAAACCGTTAAAACTTCTCTTTTTATCATTTCCCCCTATCAGGTCGAAGAACTGGCGAAGACATGTG
>JAYTUN010000215.1:0-13842 GCA_043744495.1 Ignavibacteria bacterium | reverse complement strand
AAACGGGGATTTTGTTGTCTCTAAGCTGCATAGAGCTTTCAAAATTTCTAACTGCTTACTACAATTGGAACAACCGATGTGCTCAGGTTTTCAAATCCCCCTAAATCCCCCTTTATAAGTGGGACTTTTATTCTCACTTTATTAACCCCGTTGTTGGTGTTGTCACCAACAAATAATTAATATATTCCTCTGTGACCTCTGCATCAAAGGGAGTTACTTCGGAGTGTAAAAGTCTTTTTCTTTTAGCTTTTTCATTCACAAAATACCCCTTATTTCGTTAACATTCTTTTAACCTGCAATTGTTATATTTGTAGTTCTAATCTAATTATTATATGAAAATAATATTAACAATACTTTCGGCATTATTTGCTATTAACACATTATCACAGGATATTAAAGAAGTTACAATTCTGCACTGGAATGATTTCCATGCACGCAACCAGCCTTATAAAGTATCAAAAAAAGATTCAGTTACCGGCGAGCAGGTTTATTATTTCGTGGGCGGGGTCGGCAGTATGTCAGCTTACCTCAAGAAATACCGCACGCCTAATTCACTGGTACTTAATGCCGGAGATGATTTCCAGGGAACGCCTATTTCAAATTTCACGCGCGGTATGTCACAGATAGAAATTCTTAACTCATACAATATAGACGCATTTGTACTCGGCAACCATGAATTTGACTACAGCCAGTATTCGCTCGACTCAGCCCTTAAACTTGCAAAGTTTGATTACCTGAGCGCTAATGTTTTTATGACATCTCAAAACAAGCTGATGGGTAAGCCTTATACTGTTAAAGAAATTAACGGTGTTAAATTTGGTATAATCGGATTAACATTGCCCGAGCTCTTTGAGACTTCGATCCCCGCAAATGTAAGAGATCTTGTGATGCTGAATACTGATTCAGTTATTACCATAGCAATAGGCGAACTGAAAAAAGTAAAATGCAATGTTATTGTTCTATTATCCCACTCTGGTATTGGGACTGATAAAAAACTAGCTGAGAAATTTTATGCTGATATTGATGTAATTGTAGGCGGACATTCACACACAACGCTTTTTAAACCGGTAAACCGCAATGGTGTAATTATTGTGCAAGCCGGAGCTTATGGCAGAAATTTGGGAAAGTTAGAACTAAAAATTGATGTTTATAAGGATACAATTATAAATGCTTATGGGACACTTATTGAAACTGTTTTGGATTCTGCAATTTTTGATAAAGATGCTGCCTTAAAAATTTATAATATGATTGAACAATACCTACCTGAACTTAATGTTGTTATAGGGAGGCTAGAAACTGACTGGCGCGCATCATACAGCGATGAAAGTAACCTTGGACAGTTTGAAGCTGATGCTTTCAGAATAAAAACAGGAGCTGATATTGGTTTTGTTAATGGCGGGGGTTTAAGGAAAAGTCTGCTAAAAGGCGATATACTTGTTGGAGATATCTGGGAAATAAATCCGTTTGGAAATGATATTCAGACAATCACTGTTTCAGGAAAAACGCTGAAGCAGATGCTGAAGAATAATATTAAAATAAGAATGGGAAAAATCAAAGCAGGTGAAGGCGCGGAATTGCTGCATAATTCTGGATTAACATACAGCTATGATTCAAAAAAAGCGATTGAGGGCAGTGATGATTTTCTGGTGAGCGTAAATATTGGCAGAGCAGAAGTATCAGATGATGAAATTTACATAATTGCTACAAATAATTATGTATTAAGCCAGTTTAAAAAATTCTTTGGTGAAATATCAGACCCTATTACTCCAAAAGATACAGGGTGGAATGACAGGGACCTGATAATAGAAGCAGTTAAAGAAATGAAAGTTATTAACAGTGTGCTTGAAAAGAGAATAACGGATGTATCAAAGTGAAAAGGCAAAAAAAGCAAAAGTAAAAAGGCAAAAATGTTTCAAGCTGCTGTAGCAAATAACAACTATTACTTAAACTAAAAGGCAGGGTTTACCTGCCTTTTGTTTTCTTTTTAACTCTTTGCTTTTACTTTATGATTTTTATTCTTGCTTTTGCTTGTATTTTTGCCTTTTTACTTTTGCTTTTTATTTAACCAATATCATCTTCTTCGAATCAATCCTCACTCCATCTGCTTCCAATACATAAAAGTAAATTCCTGATGCCATATTTAATGCTTTCATATTGACCCTATACACACCGGTGGTTTGGTTTTCGTTTACAAGAGTCTGAACAACCCTTCCTGTTATATCATAAACCTTTAGCAATATATTGGTGTTCTTTGCAACGCTATATTCAATACTTGTAGTCGGATTGAACGGATTTGGATAATTCTGCTTCAACTCAAATTTATTTGGAATCTCACTAGATATCTGCTCAATGCCAATAATTGCAGTACCACCGCTGATTTTATATCGCTTGTACCACTCCTGAACATACAAATTTGCTACTCTTGCATTAAAAACAATTAAAAAATTCTCATCATTGCTGTTATTTGCTGCATTTGAGTAATTGTATGAGCCTGTTTCAACTACCGGATTACTTGATGTATTGAGCGGGTCTATTATCATATATTTATGATGATTATCATACGGTTCAACAACATTTCTAACTACGTCAGCAGGGGGATTCCATGCAAATGGACCGTACCCTGCCATTTCTCTGAACACGCCGCCTGATGTATCCTTATCGAATACTCCTTTTACAAAGCGTGTACCCGGTAAATAGCGCGCTTTCATCCTGTTTGCTATGTTGAAATCAGTAAACGCAAGTATGCTGAAAAAACAGTCATAATCAAAATTATTTGTAATAAGGTTCTGAATCTGGAGTGTACCGTTATCACCCGGTGAAAAGTAAGCCTCAACCGGTGTTCCGTTTATGTTAAACTTTTTTGGAGTATTATTGGACTTCTGTGAACCGAACTTTGAGCGTGATACAATAGGCGCATCCGTTGCCGAGCCCCACATTTCTTCAAATTCCCTTGTATAAACTGCGGCTAAAGTTCTATCCTGTATTTCTATTACATTATTAGCGTCGTTGTAAAACTGTGCGTTTGTAATATTGGTTGAGCCTGTCCATACCCAGCAGTTTGTATGTGAAGTATTATATCTGTAATCGAAAACAAAGAATTTATTATGCATTAAACCGCTGGTTAAAGTACGCTTTATCATTGGGATGCCCGAAGCAATAATTTCATTAACCAATGCCTGGTTAGTACGTGAATCATAGACGAACCTTATTTTAACTCCTCTTAGCTTTGCATTTATAAGAGCGTCTCGGATCTGTGTAAAATCATTCAGGCTGTATAATGCCATATCAATAGAAAATTGAGCAGCATTTATTCTTTGCAAAAGTTTCGGTTGGAAATTTACACTTCCCTGCGCAATTTCACCTGAGCTAAGAGTTGTATCAACTGAACGGTTAAAGTAAACGTTCATTGTGCCGGCTGAACTTGACTGTGTGCAGAAATACTGCAACGGACTTGTTGTCGTTCCATTGCCATCAGTTGAGCTTACATTAAAATAATAAATCCTTCCCGATTGCAAGCCGGATACTATTACAGAATGATTTGTAACATTAGATGCATTTGATGTTGAATCAGTATATGCAATTACCTGGTAGTTTGAGTCTGCCAACTGCCAACGAACTTTTGAGTTTGATGATGTAGAAGACTGCCAGTTAACTGTAACACTTGTTGGCTGTATGTTTGTATAAGTTATTGAACTTAATAACGGACCCGAGCCGCCTGAAAGAATAAAATCACTTAGTGAGCGTGGCAGTATTTGATAACCTGATGTATAAGGTGGTGATGAATCAAACTGGCTTACAACTGTAATTACATCAAATGGAAAAGGCGGGACGGGTGCGTTTGCTATGTTTGTTGTAGCATAAATTCTTATATCTACCGAATCATTTCCAACAATTATTCTGTAATTTGTTCCACTGCCTGTAACAGCCCAGTTTGTTACATTTTGTCCTGATGTATTACGAACAGCAGTTACTCCATTTATCCTTATAAGCTGGGCTTCGTATAACTCTCCATTTAGCCTTACAGCTCCACAGGTAACAATTCTTGGTATAACAGTTCTGCTGGTAGCTAAAAGTAAATGCGAATTTACAGGCTGTAATTCCGTTAAGCCATTAAACTGAACTACCACCCCTGTAACCTGAACGCTATCACCACTGTTAACTGCTGCACAAAATGGTGTATCAAAGGCTACTAAACCGCCTGTAGGGTCCTGAAAATATACCAAAGAAGTGCCAAATTCTCTTTCAGTTGTTACAACACCCCTAACGGTTACTGTTTGTCCTAATAAAAGAGGAACCCCGTTTGCATCCTGGCGTCTTACTGAATCAATTGGGATATACTGAGCATGAATACTTATGCTCATCAATAAAAAATATACTATTTTTTTCATTTGAAAATATATTAAATATTAATTAATGTTTGTTGATAGAATGAATCTTAAAATGCGGTTGTTGCCAGTATCGCATATATATAATGTTCTGTTAAAGAAGGCAACTCCAAGAGGATTACTGAATTGGGTTGGGAAAGTTCCTTCGCCGCCAAATGATTCTGATTTTAATTTTCCTAAAGAATTGAATTTATATAGCGAGTCTTTGTATGAATCAATTATATAAATATTATTGAACTGGTCAAGTGTAATATCTGCCGGTTCCAATAGCAACCCGTTCCGTAAAATATCTACACCGCTTGATGGCTCATATTTGGCGGTATAAATTTCATCTATATCATCATATATGCACCATTGAACTTTAAATGCTGCGTTAGATGATTTTTGTATATATATCAGGTCTGTATTATTGTAGCTGAATGTTGAAATCCCGGAAACCTGCTGCAGTGAAAGTAACCCCTGTCCTTCTACTTCAAATCCTGATAGCCTTTGGGGCACTGGATTTGTGTTATCGAATCTGTTTATTCTGAAAATAGCATTATCAGGGTCAATCGGACTTGAATTATTTTGACCTGAGCGTGTTACTAAATAATAATTATCCTGGTATGTCGAAATCCCTGTAAAGTTACCATGGTCGCCCGGTACAGGTGTTGGCTGATTAGATTTAAATGCAATTGTTGGTATAACACCGCTCAGCGTTCCGCCATTAGGCTGCAGCTTAAACCTATAGACAACATCAACTGTATCAAGTATATTTGGCGGGATTGTATCAATAACAGATGCAATTACTAATAGGTCAAAGTTCCTATCCTGTGTAATTTTCTTTGGTCTTAATACAAAGTTTGAATAACTTACAACACCGCCTGCAAGGTTAAGCTGAACAATCCTGTCATTGTTCTTATCCGCAATATATAATTGCTGGTCATATCCAAAATGTATATCAACAGGCTCGTTGAATCCCGTAAAGATTGGAGTTATTGGAATGTATGTAGTATCACCAATTGTCCCCGGGTCTATATTTATGGGAAAGTCAGAAAGATTTACATTATCATCATCAGCGCATGCAGTAATAAAAACCGCAAGCAAAAGTGAAGCTAAATATAATTTGTATTTTTTTAATTGTTCTTTCATATTCTCCCGTCAGATTCTCAAATCTGACGGCTTTTTACTATTTTTAGAATTTTATTGTGTCAGATCTGTCCGAAGGACTCCGTTGGAGAGGACCTGATAACCTAAAACTTTTTGCCTTTTGCTTTTTTTGAATTTCATATCCCCCCTTTGGCTTCTGAAAAGGGGGGAAGATTAACTGGAATTTTCAAAAATCCACAATTTTTCGTGAAGTTTTATTGTTCGTAAATCTCAGACGGGGGTTGCTTTTGATGTTTACAGCTCAACAACTAAACCCCCGTCTATTTTTATCCTTTCTTCGCTTCGCTCAGCAAGGCAGGCGCAGCCCAAAACTAATGATTAATTTTCACCTGCTTTAATCCTTTAGTCCGTCTTCCCCCCTTTAAAAACAAAGGGGGGATAAAAACTTTTTATTTTCTCGTTTTACGCCTGTCTTGCGAAACTTGCTTCGATAGGATTGCTTTAATTCTGAGAGCCTCTATCTTTTTGCCTTTTGCTTTTTTATTTTTTACTTGATTTATTCAATAACAAATTTATACTAAGCCTGTGCGTGTAGCCAAGATCCTTAAAATTTGCAATTGAGTAATCCAGCGAAGCAGTTGTAAATGATAACGGCGCTTTTACCCCAATACCAGCTGAATAATTTTCCGATTCAACATTAAACTTATATCCGCCCCTTAAGAAGAGGAAATTCTTGTAAGAATACTCTGCACCGATATTTAAGTTTTCAGCATTATCATTAGGATGGTTAAGCTGAATTGATGTTGTAAGCTTATTGGTAATATTATCAATCGGGTCATAAGCAAAACCTATTCTGAACATCGTAGGGGGAGGGAACTGCTGAAAATCAGAAACCGTGCCGCCCGTAGATGTTGTAACTACTCCGCTTGGCTTAACCTGCGGTCCGAAATTTGAAATAGTTACTGCAAATCGTGTGTTCGATAGCCCCGTCCAGTAATATGTGCCAATATCAAACATAAAACCTCTCATTTTTAATTCAGCCAATGTTTCCTCAACATATCTGACTGTTATACCAAAAGAGAATTGCTGAGTAAGCTTTCTTGCGAAGGTTAATCCAATGCCAAGATCGCCATACTTAAAGTATTCACCTGTTCCGCCCGGCTGAAACTCAGTTGTTTTCTGCATTGGTGGAGTGTTGAGCGATACAATGCTTAATCCAAGAGCATTACTCCCGCCAAATCTATAGACTCCCCCAAAGAATTCATGGTTCAAATCAACAAGCCATTCAGTATGAGAAAAATGTACGCCATTTTCGTTGAACTGCATCAGTCCTGCAGGATTCCAATACAGCGCTGATATATCATTTGCTACTGCTACAAATGTTTCACCCATGCCTGTTGCCCTGCCGCCAACTCCAATTTTAAGGAATTGAAGTGATGAAGTTCCTGCTCTTTGATTTCCAAGCTGCGGTATAAGCTGAGCCTCTACACCATTAGCGCAGATCAATATAAAAATTAATATGTATAAGTATTTCTTCAAACTTTTCTTTTAATTCAGTTTTGTTCCTGCCAGGTTCTCTGGATCTGACAGACTTATGCTATTAATGTGTCAAATCTGCCCGAAGAACTCCTTTGGAGAGAATCTGATACGAGCAGTAAATCTTTTATTCAATCATCCCCCCTTGTTTTTAAAAGGGGGGAGAGCAATTTCTAATTTTTGCCTGCCTTACTCCACGAAGTGGAGGAAGGTTCTGCCACAATTAAACTTGAAACAAACTCTACCGAAAATCTTATTCGGGGGTTTCTGCTTTTGCTTCTTAATACTGAAACGATACACCAAATCTTAACTGGCGCGGTGATAAAAACCGTGCCGGGTTATACGGATATGGTGAAATCGGTGCCTGCAAATCAGGATACAAAGGATCATTCCACCCGTTTGGAGTTGCATCTCCGTATTCGTATGCTTTTCCTGTTACAGGATTTATAATTGCAGCATTCTTTACATTAAATATGTTTGTTACTTCAAATGTTAATGTAAGCTTCATATTCTTGAAGCGGAAATACTTATCTATGCTCATATTCATCCAAAACCAGTTTGCTGCAAGCTTGCTTAATGGATTGTTGATATCAGATTCATATTCCGGTCTGCCATTGCTTAGGGTTCCAACAAGTATCTGCGGTGTATATCGCTTACCCGATTGGTAGAACGCCCTGAACTTAATTGAAATATCATCCACTATATTTTTACCGAATCCGAATATTCCTGTTCCTTTTGC
This sequence comes from Ignavibacteria bacterium, assembly GCA_043744495.1. GTDB lineage: Bacteria > Bacteroidota > Ignavibacteria > Tepidaquicellales > OLB5 > OLB5. Next base: position 6,093 of record JAYTUN010000215.1, on the reverse strand, counting down.
AAAGAAGAAGCTTGTATTGGCTGATACCTGTATTGGTCTATCCCAGCTTAAATAATTTTCGCCAATAGTTTCAAACGCTCCGCCAGTTGCAACAAGGTAACCCTGGTCAGGCGATGAACTCTTTCCTGTTGCTATTGAATATGTTGCATTGATATTTCCGTTAAACCATTTACCTATTCTTTTTTTGTAATCAAGCTCAATACCGCGTGATTTAGTATAGTCCTGGTTAACATAAGTGATAAAGCTTTGACCCGCAAACCTGGGGTCGCTTATTTTTGCTGATACTGTTGCAACGTAATCATAAATATCTTTGTAGTATGCTGTGATAGTAAATACGTCATCATTAGTGAACTGGTTCCTTACACCAAGCTCGTATGAAACTGTTGTTTCAGGATTCAGGTTTGGGTTACCGAATTTCTGAAATGATGACTTTGAACTTACATTTGCAATCTTAGCATATACAAACTGCGGCTTGGGGCGTTTTGAAAAATGCCCGTAGCTGAAAAATAATGTCTGGTTATCAGTAATAGGATGAGAGATACCTACTCTTGGAGATAGTCTGCCTTTCCACCTCCTGCCAAACAGGTTGTAGGTATCTTCCATATACTGCTTCTTAACTTCATCGGGAATTGTAATTGAATTAGGATTACTTATAGCATCATCAACAAGCTTTCCGGGGAACCAGTAATCAAACCTCAATCCAAAGTTAAGTATCATCCCTTTAAATGTTATCTTATCCTGTGCATATAATGCTCCAAATGAAGGGTAAACTCTATACGCATCATTATTCAATCCAAAGTTACCTATCCACGGTTTGTAAATATCAATAAGCTGCATTTCCTGGTATCCCGCTTCAATGCCTGCTTTAAAGCGGTTCTTGGTGTTGAATGTATGGTTAAGGTCAAGTTTCAGTCTGTATTCATCAACAAAATGGTCATGCCATGTATAAGCATTGCCAACATCAAAAAATCCATCACCCGGAATAATTCCATAAGGATTATTTGTATCACCTGTTGGATAGTAAACAAATGGCGGCTTGATAATATCCTGCGGCTCTGTATATTCGTCCCAGTTCAAACCGTTTGCATCAACTCTAAGCTGAGTAAAAAATTTTGTAAGCTTTATTTCATAGAATGTTGTTGTTCCAACTGCGTGCTCCCAGCCAATACTGTTGAAAATATTTAAGTGAGTATATGTATTGGCATTATCAAGTATTTCCTGGAAGTTATACTGGTAACCGGGGTCAGGCTCAACATACTCTAAGTTTGTCTGAAGGCTCTGCGAATTCTGGTTAATTGCAACTGACTGGTTGAATGAATATGTAAACTTCATGTTATCTTTTATCTTCCATGTAGCTTTTCCAAGCCAGTACCAGTTATTGTTCTGACGTGGAGCAAACTTTGTACCCTTAAAAATTGATGAGTAAAGCTGTTTTGATTTGTATCCCGGAAAGTTATCATCAGTCAAGCCAGCAACCGACGTAAAGCCGTCTGAAATATTCATCAGGAAATTCCCGAAAAATGTAATTGTCCCGGGGATCTTTATCCCAAGTAATTGTTTGAAAAGGAATTTTGTGATTGGCTCCGGTCCGCTTACGTTAGCTTCAAAAACATCTGTGTTGAATGATGATTTGGAATCTTTGTTAAATCCTAAATTATCTCTTTTGTACGAAAGGTTCAGCGAATATTTCTCATAAGCTCCGTCTTTTGTCTTTACGTTAACAACCCCTGATGTTGCCTGTCCGTATTCTGCGTTATATCCGCCGGTTATGACCTCAACTTCTTCAAGCGCCTGCGCCGAAAGCTGAAGTCCAAAGCCTGTTCCTGCAAGCGGGTCCTGAACAGAAACACCATCAAGCAAAAACGAGTTATCATCACTCCTGCCGCCGCGTATGAACAAAGCATCATCCTGCTTTATAACGCCGGGTTGTAATGTTACTACATCAATAACATTTTCAACTATCTTACCTTCAATATCTTTAGCATTCATTACATGCTTGCTTTCGGTCTGTTCTATATCAAGTAGTGGTCTCTCGCCCACAACAAGTATTTCTTCACCAACAGTGAATGATGATGTACTTAATACAATATTTAGCTCTCTTACTTCATCTTTTTTTACTCTAATATCTGTGTATTCAACTGTTTTATATCCGATAGATGATACTGAAACAGTATATTCTCCTTCAGGTACATTTGCAAGTGTGTATTTGCCGTCAATATCTGTAGTTGTGCCAATGTAGCTGCCTTTTATCTTAACGTTAACATCTGGCAGAGGATTCTTGGATGAATCAAGCACAGTTCCTGTAATTGAACCATTCTGGCTGTAAATATTCATTGCCAGAACAAGAAGCATAATTAATATTTTGGGTAAATGTTTTATCATAATTAGTTTATACCAAAATCGCTTAATACTTTTTTAAGAAATACAGAACCGTTACCGTTGAAGTTCATTCTGTTTAGCGGAACTGACATAAATACTACTTTGGGATTCACAATAAAATCCTTTATGCATATTGTAACCTTTGAAGTATCGTATGGCGGATTTAATGGTAGCTTGTAAATTAATGGTGTCCCTGCCCTGTATCTTATACCACGAACTCTATCAGGTGAAGGTGAGCCTGATTCGAGTACAGGGTATGAATTATCAAATAATATAGTTTGCGTTTGTAATGGCAGACTTGTAAACTGGAATGCTGTAAGACTATCAACCGGCGCAAAATTAATAATACTTCCCTGTGAATTTATCGCATCAGGGAAGCCTGTTGAAAAAAATAACTTTCCTCCGGCTGCTAAATAATATGGTAAAGACTGCTGCGCAAGATCAAAATTAGCAATATCGCTTGCACTATTACCGCGGTTTGCAAACCAAACTACACACTGGAAAAGCTTCAGTGTCTCTATGAACATCGGGTTGATTATTTTAGGAATATTCCCGCCGTTATTTATTTTTATATCAAGCTTACTGTACCTAACAGTATCCATAGCCGATTGGTAAAACTGTACCGCCTGGTTAACATCTGTTGGAGCTGTTCTGAAATAATCGTTAATAAGCAAAACTCTTCCTGTTACCGGTCTTACATACCATGTGCGGTTTGAGTCAGGCATTCTGACAGTAGGCGAGTATATCCCGGCAATATCTTTTGCTTTAAGGAAAAGCTTATTATTCTGTGAAGGAACTATTCCGTTTAACTGCCTTACAGTTAATCTAGTTGTTGTTCCTGAAACTTCATTCCACGAAGATGTATCATTTAATGCCCAGTAATATTTGCTTATAGAATTATCTCCATCCGGATCTGTACCTGTCCATGCAAATGTTGCTACGGTGAAAGTTGTATCGGGAATATTTGTGCCTGCATTAAATGCAACGCTTGGCGGTGAATTAAATACAGGGTACAGATTTGTTGCAGGTGTTGGATCAATATTTCCTTTGTCATCAACTGCGGCAACCCAAAAGCGGAAAGTGCTGTCATTGCCAACTATCACAAGCTGGAATGTACTGTCATTACCTTCGGAGTATGTCCAGTTAGTGCTGTCGAAACTAAACCTGTAGCCTTTCACAAGTCCATCGGGGTCATCGCCCCACCAAGTAATTTTTATCCTGGTTATATGCGGACTTATTATGCTATCCGGAAATAATGAAAGATAAGTCTCAGGTGCAGAGTTTGTTACTACACTTTGCGGCAATTCAGTGCAGTTATACAAAGTTATTGCAACTGAAAAAAGTAATATGTAATATTTTATTTTATTATATAACATTAATCTATTTTAACTATCTTCCTGAACTATTCCGCAGCAATTTTGGATTGCATCAACTGTGTTGATGCGCACACTGACGCAGTCAGTGCATTCCAAGTATTTCATTATTTAACCTAAGCATTCCCATTACTCCATAATATTGCTTCCCATTCGCTTCGCTCAGGGTAAACTCTACTTCGCTTCTCGCAAAGTGTTTCACTATTCCCTTTACTTTGACGTTTCACATTTCACTGCCTGTCCCGCCCTGGCGGGATTTGACATTTTACTTTTTACTTTACTAATATCATCCTCTTTGTATCAATAAAACCTTCTGCTTGTATTGTATAAAAATAAATACCCGAACTAAATTTACTGCCATCAAAATCAACTTCATACGTGCCGGGTTGGAGTTGCTCGTTGACCAATGTTGCAATTTCGCGACCGAGAACATCGAACACTACAAGTCGCACATTGTCCCCCCTTTGCGAAAGGGGGGTTAGGGGGGTTCTCGAAATTGAAAATTGAATCTTCGTTGAAGGATTAAACGGGTTTGGATAATTCTGCGAAAGAGAAAATTCCTTAGGTATCTCCGAATTAATATTTATTATCCCAACCGGATTACCTGTCGGGTCTCGTTTATAATATATCTCAAAGTTGCCATCACGGTTGTCTTCCCATACCACATGGACAACTGAACCGCTTGCGGCTATACACCACGCATTATTGGAAGATGTATAAGAACCAGACGGGTTATTCGTCAGGCGCATATCGGGCTGCCACTGGGCATTAGATATTTGAACCAATAAAAATCCACTAAGTAAAACAAAAAATAATTTCTTCATTTTTTCCACCTTTAAGAAAAAGTTTTAGGTTTATGACTTCTTGGACAAATGGCACTATTTTACCAGCACCATTTTCTTTACATCCCTGAAATGATTGCCAGTGAATGATGTTGCTTCAAGCACATATATATACATTCCTGATGCAAGATCTTTGCCATCAAAGTTCACTTCGTATTTACCCCTGTTCTGTATTCCACTTACAAGTGTTCTTACTTCCTGTCCAAGTAAATTGAATACCTTTACTGATACTTCTGCTTCTACAGGAAGGTTATATACAATATTTGTTACAGGATTAAACGGATTAGGATAATTCTGTTTCAGCCAGAACTGTGAAGCAATTTCGCTGATAGGTTCAACACCTATGATTGTTCCAAAATCGGCATTTGTTCTTGGCACAAGTTTATATTTGCCAAAAGCATAATACAGCACACCCTGAAGTGTAGATATTCCGTGCCATTTCCATAAAAGCTGTCCCGGAAGACCCTGATTATAATAATTTGCAAGTGCAGGATCCCACCCATTTACTTTATTATGATTGCCGTCCTGAAGCTCAATTCTTGCTTCAACATTTTCACCCGGATAAACCACAAATATTTCACCAAAATTTCTTCTGAATGATGTATCTGGCACAGGAAATTCGCTTGTGCAGCCGGATTGTGACGGAGCATTTACGCATGAAATTACACTTTGATTTGCAAATCTTATTAAAACACTTTCCCATTTCTCAACGGTTGTATCGCCATCAATTTTATTATCTGCAATTACTGCCGGTGTTAATATTTCAAATGGCGGTATTGCACCTGTCCCAATCGATACAATATCGCCTGGTGTTGCAATTATAAGCCTTGTCATTCCGTTAGTTTCACTAACTGTTCCTCTAACTCTAACTCTTTGACCTTTTACTAATGGATCAGTTGCATTGCCGTCAATCCAAATTCCGCTCCATCCTCCTGAAATCCCTTCGCCCTGAATAATTACTCTTCTGGGTGATGTCTGCGTTCCGCCAGGACCTGAAAATAAGAATGCAGGAATATCAGATGTATCACACGATACAATGCCTTCTGTTGTTACATCATATCCGTTGTAGCCTGAAAAACCGCCGTTGTTAGGTGTGTATTGTATATCTTTAATAGTCATCGTATCATTAGTTCTTACATAATAAAAGTAAGTTGATTTTGATGTATCCGATGGATTCAGCCTTATTGCTCCCTGGTTATCTCTTGCTCTTATAAAATATTCAACCAATGTGCCAAGTGATTGTGCAGGCATTACTGCTGAATATATATTCCCTGTAGGAGCCATTGTAAGCCTGTTATAAACGCCCCTGTTTACCCTGTAAAATAGCTGACAGCTATCAACTGATACAGGATTATCCAGTGTATCTGTAACTACTGCGTTCACCTGAACTGTATTTATTGGTTTAGGCACTCCCGGTATCCTGGATACACTGCTTACGAACGGGGGAGTGTTACCCATTGTTAAATCGTTTGGATAAATCGGGACTATTACATAAGGAT
>JAYTUN010000214.1:0-14097 GCA_043744495.1 Ignavibacteria bacterium | reverse complement strand
AAAGCAATTGTTTCACGGAGTTAAGTTACCCTAAATGCCTAAACCCTCCATTTTGGATTGCATCAACTGCGTTGATGCATGCATTGACAAAGTCAATGCACTCCAAAAAAAGCAAAAATAATTTACGAAAGATTTCCCTTGTTGTTGGTGACGCTTCGTTAAACACCAACAACGGGAATAAATTAAAACAATCTCAATATTTAACTATCACACTCCGCGTGGAGGAACACTATTTCACCTTCTCTCTATCTCACTATTTAGTTATCTCACCATTTCGTTTCAAGCCAACTTTCATAAGTCTTCTTCTGTAATGAATGCATGCATTGACATAGTCAATGCACTCCAAAAAAAGCAAAAAAGGAAACAAACAATTAAAAATCAATTTTTCACCACATAACTACTCAACCACTTACCCACTCAACTAATTCACCATTTAGTTTCAAGCCAGCTTTCATAAATTATCTTCTGCAAATCATTTGGTAATTCAGTTTTACTTAATTGATAATTTGATAGCTTAATTTCTTCAAGGCTTAGAGTGTAATCACTCAATTTATTATTTCTAAAAATGCTGAAAGTGATTTTATCACCGGTTTTCAGTACTTTAATTCTCATTTCTATTTCTTCATAGCTTAAGCGGTTCCCGTCACATGCAATAATTTCATCACCTGTTATCAGTCCCGCTTTTTCTGCTGATGAACCTTCCAAAACCTCTTGAATTATAACTTTATTTTCGTTCTTAGAGCAAATTAATCCTACAACGGGTGTTATAACTGAGTCGCTGTGTGTAAGGCTTAATCCTGCATAATTTAGGTATTTTTCCCATTCAATAGGCTTAACACCATACACGTAATCATCAAAGAAATGTTTCAATTTTTTACCTGCAAATTTTTCGCATGCTTTGGTGAAATCATCATTTGTATAGCCTTTTACGTTCAGTGGAAATTTTTTATACATATAACGGAAAACATCATCAAGTGAATATGCATTATTTGAAGCATTCCTTATTTCCATATCCAGTACTAAGCATACATACGAGCCTTTTGCATAATAATCCGATTCAGAGTTATATGAATTTGCCGACCTTCGCCAGAACTTCACCCATGCATCAAAACTTGATTGGGCTACAGACTGTATCTTATTTCCCGGTCTTCGCCTTTCATCATCAACTCCTCGTGTAATTTCCTTATAGAATTCTTCGATGCTCATTAAACCTGTCCTTACCAGCAACAACCCGTCATAATATGATGTGCCGCCTTCGGCTATCCATAGCTCAGAGGTATAATTCTCTTTTGTAAAATCGTAGGGAGTGAGTCCTTTTGGCTTAAGCTGTTTAACATTCCACGTATGAAAAAATTCATGTGAGATGAGCCTGAGGAAAGATTCATACCCTGCCTCGGAATCAAATGCTGTTGGCTTTACCCCCACCACTGTAGAATTAATATGCTCCGTGCCTCCCCCGCTTTGTGGAGTGCAATGCACAATGAAAGTGTAATGTTTATATGGTACACTTCCCCAAAAGTCATAATTCTTTTTTATTATAGTGGTAAAATCATTTACTAATTTTTGTTTATCATAATTTGCTTCACCAAAAAAGCTGATAGTATGTTTTCTGCCTTCGACATCAAAATCAAAATCGGTTTGTGTACCAATTTCTAAGGGGCAGTCAACAAAATAATCATAGTTTTTGGCAATGAAAGTAAAGGGGTCGTTATTATCCGAAGGATGCTTCGCAAAGTTATCAAGTCCGGTGGTAACATGCCAGTTATTATATGGTATAACTTTCAGAGTTAAAGGTTTATCATAAAATATAGGGCAGAACATAAAAACTGCTGTCCCATTAATGAAAGCGTGATTCTCATCAAGTCCTCTTGTGCGTGCCATAAAATCATTTGCGAAAACTCTGTATGTTACAATTACAGAATTTCCTGATTTCCTTTCAACCTGCCAGGTAGATTTATCGGTCTTAGACCAGTTTAGAATTTTTCCTTTTTCATCTGCGGCAGAAAATTCCTGCACACCGGAAGAGAAATCAAAAATAAGGTATCTACCCGGCCGCCATACCGGCATAATAAGTTCAATACTTTTTTGAGATGAGGACAAATTATTCAATTCAATCTTAACATCAAAAAAGTGAGACGATGGTTCGGGCATACTTACGGTATATTCAACCGGAATATTTTTTGCTTTGCTCATTTGCGGTATAATTCCAAATATTAAAATTACTAAAAAGTATTTCATGTAAAACAAAAATCGTTAAAAAATCAATCAATTTGAATTTATAAAAATTTACCTAATTTCAACATTCAATCTATACGAAAATTTCCATATTTAATTACAAGATAATTTATCATATTAGGTAAATAAATGAATTTAAACTGTTTTTTTATGAACGAAAGATTAGTAAAATGCATTAAATTAGGTATTGAGCTTCCGGGCTTAAATGCTCCGCCATTACCAAATGAACTTGGTCAGCGCATTTTTGAGAATGTCTCTCAGCAGGCATGGAAGGAATTCCTTGAGCATTTTAAGATGGTAATTAATGAATACAGGCTGGATTTGACAAGTCCATTGGCCGACCAGGTATTTGAACAAAAGGCTGATGAGTACTTTTTTTCGGATAATTACAAGATGCCTGAAGGATATGTGCCCGAGTAATGATGGAATATCACGTGATTTCGTTAGATATTAACAATAATTATGCTTGTTTTTTCATGAATTATTATTATATTAAGACATAGAAGTAGAGAAATTTAAACTAACAATATTATGAAAAAGAAATTACTATTTGTATTAGTCGTTTTTTCATTATTTTCGATACACGTAATAGCGCAGCCAAGTTCTCCGGTTTTGAATGAACCACCAAAAGATGTTGATGTTGTTGTTATACCGGTCAATTTAAAATGGAATACTGTTACAGGTGCAATTTGTTACAGGGTTGAGGTAACTACCGATACTACCAGTCCTGAAAAGTTTGTAGGGACTTGTAATTCTCCAACTACAAATTTTGTAATTCCTATTGCAGAAACAGAAATAAACACCAGGTATTATTGGAGAGTTTTTGCCTGCAATGCACAGGGTTGGAGCCAGCCTTCATATTACTTTAATTTTAAAACACAGGCTTCAGATGCATCAGGAAGTATAGGGAACTTAACAACTGGTGTAATTGATCTTATTGCAGATGAAAAAATATCTCAGAACTTTGGTAACCAGCTTATACAACGGCTCGCAAAAGCGAGTTTACGCTTAAGTCAGAATAATAAATTTCTTGCAGTATTAAATATGAATATATTTAAAGCAAGGGTATTTGCCTTGAGAATATCAAACCATATTAGCCAATCAACTGCAATATCATTAAATTACAGCGCTGATGGAGTTATTGACCTGATTCAATATGATGATAACATACCGGTTATTACACCTAATATTGAAGATTATCTTATACCTAAAAGTTATGATTTAAGCCAAAACTATCCAAATCCATTTAACCCAAGCACAACCATAGAGTATTCAATACCTAAAGATGCAAACGTATCAATAAAGATATACGATGTACTTGGAAAAGAAGTTGCAACACTTGTAAATGATCAAAAATCTGCTGGAACATACATTATTAACTGGAATGCTTCCAATTTCAGCAGCGGATTATACTTCTACAGGATAAATGCAGGTGAATTTACTCAAACAAGGAAAATGTTCCTTGTGAAGTAAAAATCACTAATAATACGGTTTACTTTAATATAGAAGAGTGTTATTTTAAGATAGCGCTCTTCTTTTTTTATGGGGTAAATTAAATCCAGAACTAAAGAATATATCATTAAATAAGTAACTTAAATGGATTCTCAAAAATTAAATACTTCAAATAACGACCTTATATTTGGCAAGAAAATGGTTAATATTCCATCTGAGTACCATTCTGTGCTACTGGAACTTAAAAAGATGGATAAGACCGATCTTCACATATTTATGAAGAAAGTTCTTGATGTTGTTGCAAATGCATTGGATATTGAAAGGGTTTCTATATGGTTCTTTGACGAAGGCAGGTCTTCTATTTATTGTGATTACCTGTTCCTTAAAAAATTCGGAGAGTTTGCAATTGAATCTACCCTGAGAGTTATTGATTATCCTTCATACTTTAAAGCTATCGAAACACAGCTTTATGTTTCCGCTGATGATGCTCAAAACGATCCTCTAACAAAAGAATTAGCTGAAAACTATCTTATGCCACGTGGAATATTTTCAATGATGGATGTACCCATCTATTTTGGAAAGGAAATAATTGGTATAATTTGCCACGAAGGACAGGACAGGATAAGGAACTGGAAGCGAGAAGAGATAGATTTCACTACCGCGATTTCTACTCTACTTTCAACTTCAATTGAAATTAATTTCAGCAAGAACAAAGAAAAGGAATTTCATGAAAGCCAGCGATTTTTATCAACACTTATCAGCAATCTTCCGGGATTTGTTTACAGGGTAAACAAAGAAGGGGAAGCATGGAAAATACAATATAGCAGTGATGGAGTATACGCTCTTTTGGGATGCAGACCTGATGAACTGGTTAAAGACAAAGATTTTTACTATGCTACAATGGTTAATGAGGCAGATAAAATATTTGTAAAAGAAATAATTTCAAAAGCCCTGGTTGATAAAAAACCTTACCAGATTACTTACAGAATAAACACTGTTAACGGCAAATTAAAATGGGTCTGGGAGCAAGGCATAGGAATTTACAACGATTCAGGCGAGATTATAGCTACAGAAGGATTTATTACTGATATTACCGAGAAAAAACTTTTTGAAGAGGAACTATTAAAAAAGAACAATGAACTTTCCGCATTATACCAGTTCAGCAGGTCTCTAAGCCGACTTGCGGAACCTTCAGTTCTGCTTGAAGATATTGGTAATATGCTTATTAAGCTTTTTGGACGCGAGAATATTTATGTTACATTATATAATGAAGTTGAAAATACTATCGAATATCCCTTTTACTATTCTTCCAATGAAAAAATAGAAGTTGAAAGCAGACCATTTGGGAAAGATTTCTCGGAATTTATTGTAAGAACAAAGAAAGGCGTTATTCTGAATGAAAACCTTTATACATCATTAAAATTCATGGGTATTAATGTTCAGGATAATGAAGCAAAATCATTAATTGCTGCCCCGATGATAGCAGGTAAAAAAGTAATAGGAGTAATTACAATACAGGACTACAACAATGAAAATGCTTTCACTCAAGACCAATTACAATTACTTACAACTATAGGCTCACAGGCTGCAATTGCACTTGAAAATGCATATTTGTATTCAGAAGTAACTAAATCACTTAAAGAAAAAGAAATACTTCTTCAGGAAGTTCATCACAGGGTAAAAAATAACCTGCAGGTAATGTCAAGCCTGATAAAGCTACAGTCAAGATATATTAATGATGAAAAAATGCTTGATATGCTGAAAGAAACCGGCGGCAGAATTCAATCTATGTCAATAGTACATACTAAGCTTTACAATTCAGGCGATTATGAAAATATCAATTTTAGCGAGTATGTCAGAAACTTAATAGAGAATTTCAAGAGTATTTATGGGTATCAGCTAAAGAATATCAGATTTAACATAGAAATCAATAACCTAAGTCTTAATATAGATACAGCAATTCCGTGCGGACTAATTATAAATGAACTTATTTCTAATTCGATTAAGCATGCATTTCCTGATAACCGTGAAGGTGAAATATCAATTTCAATTTTACCGGAAGAAGGAAGTAAGTATAAGCTTGTAGTTAAAGATAACGGTATTGGAGCACCCGATAGAGCAGACCTTAAAAAATCAGATACACTTGGGATTCAGCTTGTAACATTGCTTACGAGGCAATTGAACGGAACCATGGAAATAATTTCAGATAAAGATAAAGGAATTGAATTCGACATAACTTTTGAGGAAGCTGTATATAAAGCAAGGAGATAAAAAGCAGTAAGATTTTTAGATTTTATCACTCACCAATAATTTTTACCAAAACTCTTTTATTTCGTTTCCCGTCAAACTCACCATAAAATATCTGTTCCCACGGACCAAAATCAAGTTTACCATTTGTAATTGCAGCAACTACTTCCCTGCCCATAACTGATCTTTTCAAATGTGCATCCGCATTATCTTCACCTGTGTTATTGTGGTTATATTGTAAATAAGGTTTTTCAGGCGCAAGTCTTTCAAGCCACTTATCAAAATCACCGTGCAGCCCCTTTTCATCATCATTAATGAAAACACTTGCTGTTATATGCATGGCATTGCATAAAAGGATACCCTCTTTAATTCCGCTTTCTTTAAGGCAGTCATCTATCTGCGGAGTAATATTCAAATATGCTCTCCTTGCGGGAGTGTTAAACCAAAGCTCTTTCCTGTAAGATCTCATAGTTTATTATTTTTTTTGATTTATATAAAAGATAAAGAATATTAACAATTATTTCTTAAGATAGCTAACATTATAAATTTTATAATAATTCCACTTTTGGGCAAGTATCAAGCATTAATTGCTTATTAAGTTATTTTAAAACCTGTTATTTTTGTAATGAAAAGGTTTACCAAAAGATGAAAAAGAAATTAGTAGTTTTAGGAAGCGGCTTTGGCGCTTTTAGCTGCCTTAAAGAGCTTGATACAGATTTGTATGATATAAATATTATAAGTCCCCGCAATCATTTCCTTTTTACATGCCTGTTACCAAGTACAACTGTTGGCACAATTGAGTTTAGAAGCATTATTGAGCCAATCAGGAATATCAAAAATGTACAATACATACAGGCTTATTGCAGGAAAATTGATGAGAAAGCAAACAAAATATTCTGCGAAGATGCTGATACAAAAAAAGAATTTACGCTGGATTACGATATACTTGTAATATCAGTTGGTGAAATTACAAATTCATACAACATTGAAGGCGTAGAGAAGTATGCGTTATTTTTAAGGGAAGTTACCGATGCCAGAAGAATAAGGATTAAGGTAATTGATTGCTTTGAGAATGCATCCATTCCCGGTATTACCGAAGAAGAAAAAAAGAGCTTTTTAAGATTTGTCGTTTGCGGAGGCGGACCAACCGGAGTTGAATTTGCGGCTGAACTGCATGATTTTATTGAAGAAGACGTGAGGAAAAAATATCCAGGACTTGAAAACGATATTGAGGTAATATTAATTGAAGCCGGAGATAATATCCTCAATTCATTTGATATTAAGTTAAGTGAATATACCTTAAAAATATTCAAAAGGCAGAATATCAGTGTTAAGACAAATTCAAATATTACAAAAGTTACTGCAAGTGAAATTTTTGTAAATGATGGCAGCCATTTTAATTATGGTTTACTGGTTTGGGCAGCGGGTAATACTGCTACTGCTCTGATATTAAACAGTGATCTTCCCAAAAACAACCGCCATAAACTTGTTATTGACCATTACCTTAAAGTAAGCGGGTATGATAACATCTACGCGATGGGAGACTGCACTGAAATTCCTGATGCACCATATCCTGTAACTGCACAAACTGCGCAAAGGCAAGGAAAGTATGTAGGTAAGTCATTAAATAAGATAGCTAAAGGGAAACCAGTAAAGAAATTTAGTTATAGGGACCTTGGAATGCTAGCATACATAGGAAGCCATAAAGCAATTGCAAATACAAAGCAATTCAAAGGCAGCGGATTTGTAACATGGATATTCTGGCGAAGTGTTTATATAACAAAACTTGTCAGTTTAAAGAATAAGGTACTTGTGTTGTTTGACTGGTTCAAAACATTTGTTTTCGGAAGAGATGTGAGTAATTTTTAGTTAAGGTTATTTATGGCAATAGCTTTAATTCTGCATCATCATTTTCGATATCATCAATCGAACGATCAACAATTCGTTGATCAATAGATTTAGTTGCTTTGGCTCCCATAAGCTTTAGATTTTCAGCTCTGGATATAATATTCCCCCTGCCATCAGCAAGTTTTTTCATAGCATCCTCGTAAGATTTCTTTGCATCATCCATTCTCGTCCCCACTTTTATCAGGTCTTCTACAAAAGCTGAGAGCTTATCGTAAAGCTCCCCACCTTTTTTAGCAATTTCTAATGCATTTTTATTTTGCTTTTCCTGTTTCCAGATGCTTGAAATTGTTCTGAGTGTTGCAAGCAGAGTTGATGGACTTACTATAATAATATTCTTTTCAAATGCATCATAGAACAAAGAAGCATCATTTTGAACTGCAAGCGCAAATGCAGGTTCTATTGGAATGAACATTAATACGAAATCAAGGCTCTGCAAGCCGTAGAGATTCTGGTAATCTTTTGGACTTAAACCCTTAATATGTCTTCTGATTGAACCAATATGCTCATTTAATGCCTTCTCACGGATAGCTTTATCATCGTTTGAGCAATATGTCTCATATGCGGTCAATGATACCTTAGAATCAATTATCATGCTCTTATTATCCGGCATATTAACAATTACATCAGGTCTTAAGTTGGCACCATCATCAGATTTGATAGTTTCCTGAATTACAAACTCTCTGCCTTTTACAAGACCGGATTTTTCCAGAATGCTCTCAAGAATATATTCTCCCCATGAACCCTGTGCTTTAGTATCACCTTTTAAAGCGCGTGTAAGATTATTTGCCTCTTCTGACATTTGTTTATTAAGCTCATGAAGTGATTTAAGTTGCTCTGCCAGCGCAGCACGCTCTTTGGTTTCGCTTATATAGACTTCGTTAACCTTTTTTTCAAATTCCGCAATACGTTCCTTTAAAGGATTTAAAATTGTATCAAGATTTTCCTTATTCTTATCTGTAAACTTACGGCTCTTATCGTCAAGTATCTTGCCTGCAATATTTTCAAACTGGTCAGTAAATTTTTTCTGAAGGTCTTCAAGGTCAGCTTTTTGATCTGTTAACTTTAATTCCAGATTTTCGTAATTAGCATTCGATGCTGCAAGCTCACTGCTAAGATGTAATACTTTTGACCTTTCAGCTTCTGTTTCATATTTTGCATCTGATGTAAGCTTATCTTTTTCTATAATAAGCTTTTCCTTCTCTTCAATCTTTGACATTAGTCCTTGTGACTTTCCTTTACTTACAAGGTATCCAATCGCAATCCCTACTACAATTCCCGCTATTAATAATATTATTTCCATATATAAAACAACTTTTAGATTTTTAGTGATCGATTGAAAGTAAAATTGATACTATTTTTATCAATTTGTGAGATTGCTTCGTCGCTTCGCTCTTCGCAAAAGATGTTTAAGAAAGATATTTATTTCCCTTTTTTCTCTTTTGCTTCTTCAAGATATTTGCTCATAGTATCTTTAAGCGAGGGATCAATTCTTAGACCTTTTTCCATGTTAACAATTGCATTATCATAATCTCCCTTATACAGGTATGCAATTCCTATTCTGCAATAAGCTTCTGCTGAGTAAGGATCTAGCTCAATTGCCTTATTGAAATCAGCAATTGCCTCATCATACATATTCATTTCCCTGTATATAGCGCCTCTTGTGTTATATACATCAACACGGTTTGGACCAAGCTCAACTGCTTTATTCAAATCAGCCAGTGCGCCAGTTGTATCACCATTGAACAGCCTCATTGAACCGCGATTCTTGTAGGTATCAACATTATCCGGCTGAATTTTTATTGCTTTATCAAGATAGCCCAGAGCTTCGGGGGTTTTTCCTTCGCCATAATAAATTACAGCAAGTGAATTCATTGAAACTACATCTTTGGGGTTAAGCTCAAGAGCTTTATTATAGCTTTTTATGGCTTCTTCGGGATTCTGCATATAAGTAAATACTGTTCCCCTTCCGCTGTATGCCCTGTAGTTTTTGGGATCGAGTGCAATAGCCTTTTCAAAATCACCAAGCGCGTCCTTTATCTTTTTCAGAAATATCGCAGTATTGCCTCTTGATATATAACCCTTTGCGCTATCAGGATTATATTCAATATATTTTGTATAACTAAAGTATGCATCAGCAAACCTGCCTTCCTGGAAATACTGCTCACCCTGTGTAAAGAGTACTTCGGATTCCTGTGAATATACTATACTTCCAATATACAAAAATAATATAAAGAATGGTGCTATGTGTCTCATTGAATGATACTTTTTTAACATTCTGAATTTTTAAGCGGATTTAGATTTAACGATTTCGCTTACTGCTCTGCCGTCATACAAACCCTGATGTTTTTCCTTGAAATACGGCATAATTTCTTTCATGGTCTTGCCTTCGGCTATTAATTCTGTAACAATATTCTCAATTTCTTCCGTGCTCATCTGCTCAGGTAAAAATGCTTCCAATATCTTTTTTTCCTCGTTGAGCTTGTTTTTTGCATCTTCGGATATATCAAAAGATAATGTTTCATCAGCATTTTTCATGAATTTGCGGATGATCTTTAACTCATCTTCTTCATTCATTTCTTTGCCATTTTTTGACTGTGTGAATATTTCTGCATACAATGTAGAAAGCAGATTAGCTTTTACCGTTTCTTTGGCAATTTTTGCGTTTTGCATATCCTTACGGATTATTTCTATTAACATGTTTTTCTCCTAATTGTAATTTGCAAAGATAATAAGCAATGACTGAAGATAAAATGCATTATATAGACAACAGAAAAGCCTCTTTTAAGTTACAAAGAGGCTTTCATTAAAATTGATTGGATTTACATTTTATAAAAATTTACTTTTTCACAAATTCACTATTCCAATATTTAACTTATTTAGCTATTTGCTGCTTCGATACTTCATCCCAAGATTTAGGTGCGAAAAAGCTGTACGTTTCACGCCTGTAAGTCGCATAGTAAGCATATCCCCAGATTGGTGTATTGGGATAGTAATATAAGTAACCTGTTGATAGTTCTAGAGCAGACGGAAATTCAGCTGCTGCAAAATGTTTCGGGCAATATAGGTTCAGGTAACCTGCAAGTTCCGTTGAAATATTTTCTGTAATTATTAAAGGATAGACTACAAGCATTGCTCCAAAGCCCAGCGGAGCGCCTGTTCTGTCTCTATTGGCAAGAGAGAACATCTTTTCGCTGAATACCCTGAGTTCCTGCCCTGTAGCTCCTTCAGGCATATATTTTATGCAGATATAACAATCCACTTTTCCAAATTTACTCATTTCTACCCTGCTGCGTTTATAAACTCTATCCGCCCCGGCAGCCTCGTTTACATTAATTGCTTCAAATCCATAGAATTTCAGCCAGCCATCAAGCATTTGAAAGTATTTATCCGAAATTACTGACATAACATATAAAATAAAATTTGTGAACTAACAAAAATAATACTAATACACTACAAGAGAAATGAAAATTGTAATCACTTACCTAAATCTTCCCCAATTGATTGTATCTGCTCCAAGGAGCCTTAAATATGTCGCAGATGAATGCTCAAAACCCACCCAGCAAAAGTAGGTGCTATCTTCACCTGTTGCACCACAATTAACAGGGTCAAAAGAGCCTAATGATTGTTTTGTTTCTACATGTTTATAAACTACACTGTCTTTTAAATAATCATATGCTGTTTGAATAACTGCTGCAACCAAAGGAGGAACTGTAGTGGGAATATTTTCAGTAATAATATTCGGTAATCCAGCCCATGCATAAGGTACAACATCTTTATTGTTTACACACCTGTGTGACTCCCCGTTTACTGAAAGCATTTGACTGTGATATGAATGAACGAAACTGATATTGCCTACTGTTGGAGCCGCAAATGAATATGTTTCAAGCTTGAACTTTGAGGTAAAGCCAACATCCAAAAACCACTTTGTAACCAGTGTAGCCATAGCTCCACCAAGCGAGTGACCCGTTACAAACATCTTTTGTTTGGGTGCGTTAAGTGTATTTAAATAAGCCTGTAAGCTCTGCGAGGTTAATGGATCAGTTGTAGCAAGTAGTGTATCCAGTCCCTTGAAAGAACCAAGTGCTATAGAATCACCGCCTCCTGAATACGGCCATTTTTCCATATCCCATACTTCAATATCTTCTACTATATTGGCAAAATTGAATACGGTTCCTCTTACGCAAATTGCGTATTTCAGGGAATCAGCCGTTGTATCAACTGCCATATATATCAAATTACTGCCTGTAGGACTTATTCCGGGACCCCAGCAGACCTTCCAATGCCCTCCGGTAGCATAATTAGAATCTGAAAGCTGAATATTAATGGAATCCCTTATTTGCAGTGCGTTTGTGTTCCCCTCAGCAACATAACATAATGCCGATAGCGTCATCATAACACCAGCTTCAATCTGGTCATAACCGCCAAACATCGGATTGGACGAACCATTTAAAATAGTATTGGTATCGCATCCGCTGTACTGGTAAGCGATAAAGATAACTGAAATTGAAAGCAGAATAGATTTAATTACTTTTTGCATTTTACGTTATGGTTAATTATTTTTTCAAATATACGCGAATATATTGTTGGTAACAACCTTTCCTCGTTCCACTCGGCAAGGCAGGTTTTTCCTCTTTCAACCTGCAAGACAAGCACAACATTGGAAATAAATAAGACATTAAAATATTGCATTACAATATATAGCAGTATTTTTCGGTGTTGAGTATATTTTTGTTTTGATTCCACTTTTCGCGGGAACCATAGTTAAAAATAAAAGGCTGTCATTCTACGGAGGTAACGAGAATGTCAGCCTTTTCTAAAGGAGGAGAAAATCAGGAAAAATCCAGCAAGTTACTATTTTTACCGATACATTTTTTAATGACCTGTAAAAACTGTTTATTTAACGGGTTTACTTAACCAGTATCATTTTTTTTGTATCAGAAAACTCAGCTGAGGTGATACGGTAAAAATATATCCCGCTTGGATAATTTGATGCGTCCCAGCTGGTTTCATAAATGCCGGGTTTTAATTGCCCGTTAACCAGGATAGCAATCTCCCTGCTGAGGACATCGTAAATTTTTAATTCAATATCCTGTATCATTGCTTTGGAGAGGCTCGGGAGGCTGAATCTGATTTTTGTAAAAGGATTAAATGGATTAGGAAAGTTCTGTTCTAACGTATAATCTGTGGGCAGTTCACCACTTGAACTTATTAAATGTGTAATGCCTCCGTTTGTAGTTTTGAGAATTAGACCATTGAGCCCAGCTATCCAGGCTGTAGCAGAATCAGCGATACTGACTGAAGCCAAAGAAATATTTGTTCCGCTTTGCTGCTGTACCCAGTTTAATCCTCCATTTGTTGTTGCTAAAATTGTCCCATTGAAACCAGTTGCAAAACCAGAGTATGAATTAACAAAATCGACTGAATACATCTGGGTCCCCGATAATTGTGATAATTTCCAGTTTAATCCACCATTTGTTGTAATAAATATTCTATTCCCCGCAGCACAACCAAAAGATGTATTTTGGAAATGGACTGATGAAAACCCGGCAGTACCATCGGCTTGTTGAGAAAACCAGTTCAATCCCCCGTTTGTTGTCGCTCTAATTGTCCCGCTACCTCCAACAGTCCAGCCGTTTAGCTCATCAGCAAAGAAAACCGAGTAAAGTGAATTATTTGTCCCGCTTTGTTGGAACAACCAACTTAAACCGCCATCTGTTGTTTTATTTATTAGTGCATTTCCAAATTCAGTCTGTCCCACTATCCAGCCAGTTAAATGGTTTACAAAATAACAAGAACGATAATGGCCGAGTCCGTCCCCCGCTCCGAGCCAATTTAAACCACTGTTCGTCGTCCTTCTGGTAAAGCCACTTCCCAAAACGAAGCCGGTTGAAGCATTTACAAACTGGATGCAATAAATGGGTGCACTTGCATTACTAATTTGGGGCATCCAGTTCAATCCACCGTTTGTTGTTACTATTATTGTTCCGTTATCACCGCAAGCCCAGCCTGTTTGTGTGTTAATAAAATCTACGTCATACAAATGCTGCGTTGTGCCTGAGTTTTGGGTTACCCACTGGGAAATAGTGAACTGGTTAAAAAGTGAAATGGCGATTAATATGACGCCAAGTCGCCACAAGTTGTAAAAAAGTTTTTTCATAAACTATCTATTTATATAGCGAAAATTGGAATTATTTCATTACTACCATCTTCTTAACATCAGTGAAATCACTCGCTGAGATTCTGTAAAAATAAATT
>JAYTUN010000213.1:0-14106 GCA_043744495.1 Ignavibacteria bacterium | reverse complement strand
TCAATCTTATAATTTATCTGGTTGGCATTTGCAAAGTCAGATATTTCCTTTTTAGCATATACTTTATTATCAAGCTCAATACACCATTTGCACCAGTCGGTCATAACGTCAACCATTACAAGCTTGTTTTGGGCTTTAGCCATGGCAAGAATATCCGCAACAGAGCCTTTTTTAAAATCAATTTGTGAATAAGCTATACTGCTGATAAAAAAGAGGGCAATTAAAAGAATTGTTTTTTTCATGTGTTAGTAATTAATTTTCCAAATACTTGATGCAAAATTCGCCATCTTATCTTGTCTCTTTCTCAAATTAGAAGGGTTCCATTCATCATAAATACTACTCTAATATCACATATATGTACCGTTTAAACTCATTTTAAGACCATTAGAGAGGTATTAAACCCTATTTGTAATGTATGAATAGGTAAATTTATTCAGCTTCAAATGCACGCGTAAAATCCCGTGCGCAGTGAATCACGGATAAAATCTCAATTATATTAGAATTTTTGTTAAACCTGTAAACAATTCTATAATTCTGAAAAATGAGTTCCCTTAAGTTTCCTTTTTGAAATTCCGGAACTATTCTCCAGCATTCCGGTACAGTTTTAAGTTTCTTTGTTGATAATATTAATGACCTGATAAATCTTTGTGCATAAACTTTCGAGTCATTTGAAATATAGGGTATTTCTTATAACTCACCAAATGAATAAAAATATTTCACGCAAAGACACAGAAAACGCAAAGTTTCGCAATAATTCAACTTTTTTCTCTGCGAACTTTGCGAGAAAAAATTAGTTTTTGGAACTACCCTATAGTCATGAATGGAATTAAGATTATCTGTCGCTTTGGTTGTCCACCTTATTTTTGCCATTCATCAACTTTTTTCAATAATTCCTCAGTTGTCATTGTATTTCCATCATCTGCATCTTTTATTCCTTCTAAAACCTGAGCAACAAAATTTATCTCGTATATTATATCGTCTATAGAACATCCATCAGGAAGTTTTTGAATGGTTTGAATTGACGCTTCTTTTATTGAGTTCATAGATTTAATCATTTTCCCTAAAATAACAATTTAAGTTCAAATGTAATATGGTTATATTTGTATATATTTAAATGAATAAATACGTAAAAACGCTTCTTGGCGCAGTTATTGTAATAATACCTGCAATCTTTGTTCTGGGTTTACTTTTTAATAACCTCTCTAAAAAGTCATTTTATCCAACCTCAGGTGAAATTGCCGTTTCAGGCTTGAAATCACAGGTAAAAGTATATTTTGATGAATTTGGAGTGCCGCAGGTATTTGCCCAAAATCAGGATGATGCCTATTTTACACAAGGTTACCTTCATGCACAGGATAGACTCTGGCAGATGGATCTAACGAGGCGCGTTGCCGAAGGCAGGCTTTCTGAAATATTCGGCTCATCTGTGATTGAATTTGATAAACTTTTCAGAACAATTGGAATTTACCGCTTTGCATATAGATGGTATAACAGCATCAGTCCTGATTCAAAGCGAACACTGGAATCCTACTCAGCAGGTGTAAATAAATTCATAGAATCTCATTACAATAACCTGCCTGTTGAATTTGACGCGCTGAACTATAAACCCGAACCGTGGAAACCCGAAAATTCCCTGATGCTTGCAAGAATGATGGCATGGGACCTGAACATTGGTTGGTACACAGATTATATCATGGGTGAAGTTTTAAATAAAACCGGAATTGAAAAAACATCGCAGATTTTCCCTGATACTAACATCACCATTTACACAAAACCTGTAGTAGAACCGGTTGATTCAACCGAAGAAAAGGACATCAGGAAAGAAAAGAAAAAACTCGGTCTGCTTGAAAATGAAAATGCCAAATATTTAAAACAGGTTGCCTCACTTGGCAAAGATTTTTTTGAGCTGAATCAGGATTACCGAAAATATTTCAACATAAATGTTTCTCATGTAGGCAGCAATTCATGGGTAGTTGCCGGAAACCGCTCAATGTTCGGTAAGCCAATACTTGCCAATGACCCGCATCTGGCACTGCAGGCTCCTTCACGCTGGTATGAAATATACATCAAAGGCGGTACGCTTGATGTTAGAGGAATGTCATTCCCCGGCATTCCAGGCGTTGTGATAGGCAACAATAAATTCATTAGCTGGGGATTAACCAACTTAATGAATGATGACAATGATTTTATTTTATTGAAAAAAGATTCTGCTGACAGTAAAAAATATATCTATAACAACCAGTCAGTTGCAATGGATTCAATTGTTGAAAAAATTAATGTTAAGGATTCCCTAGAAACTATATATATAGTTCGTACAACTGAGATAGGTCCTATTATTTCTGATTTAAAAATTAAAGGATTTGCTGATATGCAGCAGAATCCGGATGACCCGTATAAAGATAAATTAATGACATTCCGCTGGACTGGCTTCGAACAAAGTGATGAGATAAAATGTTTCTATGGGATAAACACTGCTAAGAACTGGGATGATTTTAAGAATGCATTAAAGGATTTTTGTGTCCCTGCTCAGAACTTCATTTATGCAGATATATACGGCAACATTGGTTATCGTGCCGGAGGTAAAATTCCTGTACGTAAGACCAATGTGAACAACAGCTATATTTTCCCCGGCGAAAATGAGCTTAACTGGACAGGCTTCATAGATTTTGATAAAATGCCTGAAGTGTACAATCCCCCCGAAGGCTATATAATTACAGCTAATACTGATCCCTTTACCTGGATGATAGATAAGAATGAAAAATACTACATTTCTTACCTTTGGGAACCATCTTCTAGGTTCAACAGGATAAAGCAATTTATAGATCTAAAAACCGTTTTTGACATAGAAGATTTCAAGCTGCTTCAAAACAGCTATGAATCTCCTTATGCCAAAGAAATAACCAAAGATATCTTCAGAGATACTCATGATAATTCATTTTCGGGTGATAATGATATGAAATATGTAATTGATATGCTTAAAAACTGGAACGGTGATATGCCCAAAAATGAATCAGCCGGAACAATATATAATACATATCTTGTATTTTTAATAAAGAATACATTTGAAGATGAGCTTGGTAAAGATATTTTCAATAATTTCATTTCTATACAAAATATCCCCTACCGCTCACTTGAAATAATCATGAAACAGCAAAACAATGAGTGGTTTGATAATATCAACACAACTAAAATTGAAACAAGGGCTGATATAGTAAAAACAAGTATTGAGCAGGCTATAGAATTTCTCAAAACTAAATTCCCAAACAAAGATATAAAAACATGGAATTGGGGATCAATTCATAATGTAAAATTTATGCACCCTATGGGATATGTAGAATCTCTTGATAAAACATTTAATATCGGTCCATTTAATGTTGGAGGAGACCAGACAAGTGTAAATAATACCGAATACAGGTTTAGCAATGTAATTAATAACGGTAAGTTTGATGTTGTTGTAGGCGCTTCTATGCGTATGATGATAAATATGGCTGATATTGAGCATCCGTTGACGATCAATTCAACCGGTCAATCAGGTCAGCCTGTAAGCAATCATTACAGTGATCAATCAAGAATGTGGAGCTACGGAGATTACAAGAAGAACTTAATGAACGAGCTTGAAATGCTGGATAAAAAATTTGATCTGCTTATTTTAAATCCCTGATAAGAATGTACGAATTTAATAAAAATAACGCGCGTCCTAAAAAATCACTTGGACAGAATTACCTTACTGATGAAAATATATGCAGAAATATTGTAAATGCTTTTGATATCCAGCAGGGCGAAAGTGTAGTAGAAATTGGTCCGGGCAAAGGAGCTATTACACAATTCATTCTCGAAAAAACTCGGCAACTGTGTGTGGTTGAGCTTGATAAAGAAAATTGCCGTATCTTATATCAAAGATTCCCCGACCTGAAAATTATTAATAAAGATTTTTTGAAAACTGATCTAACAACCATACTTAATAAACCTGACGACAAATTAAGGATTATAGGTAACATTCCATACAATATAACTTCACCGATTATTTTTAAGCTTGCCGAAAGCAGAACCATTATTAAAGATGCGCAGTTAATGATACAGGAAGAAGTCGCACAAAGAATAACTTCTGATCCAAACACTAAAGCATACGGCATACCAAGTGTTCTGCTTAATGTAGTAAGCAGCTCAAAGCTGTTATTCAAAGTATCAAGAAATTGTTTTTATCCTAAACCTAAGGTAGATTCCAGAATTATATATTTTGATTTCACTGATTCAATTGAAGATAGAATTAATGATATGGAGTTTTTCAGGAAGCTTGTTAAAGCGGCTTTTGGCACCAGGAGAAAAACCCTACGCAATTCACTTAAGAATATTGAGGTTGATCTCACAAAAACAGATATTGATATGGGCAGAAGGGCTGAGAGTCTTAGTATTGACGAATTTATAAACCTTAGTAACCAATTGTGCTGAAAGAATTAAAAAATAAAATATATCGTACTCCTGAATTCAGGATAATTGAAGAAAAAGAAGGGAAAAACCTCTTTTTTACCGGAATAAGAGGATCATTTACAGCTTATATACTCTCCTGTTTACTTGATCTGAATAAAAAAATTGTATTCTGTTCAATAGACCAAACGAGGCTTTTCAAGCTGAAGGATGACTTGAACCTTATTTTGGGTAATGAAAAAGCTTCGCTGTATCTTGGTGAGTTTGACGAGGAATTTGAATCTGATATCACTCCCCTATCAACAACATTAAAGACTCTTACATCATTAGATAATTTCATCCTGCTAACATCACCTTCTGCCCTGAATAAAAATATTATTACCGAAGAATCTTTTAAAAAAAATATTATATCGCTTGCAAAAGACTCTGAATATTTATTTGAAGAATTATTGTTAAAGCTTCGGGAATTTAATTTTACCAAAAAGAAAATTGTTGAAGAAGAAAATGATTATGCCGTTCGCGGAGGTATAATTGATATTTACCCTGAAAATCTGAACCAGCCTGTTAGAATAGAGTTTTTTGGAGATACAGTTGAATCAATAAGGGAATTTGATCCTGCAACACAGCGCTCAATTGCACAGCTTAATTCTGTTGAAATACTTCCTTCGGTAGAAATATTAAATATACAGGATAGCTCTACTGAAAAATTAATCGATTACATTAAAACTGATGTATTATTTCTGCTTGATGAACCCGACTTGATAAAAGAAGAATTGCCGGATATATTTTTCAAAACATCAAATTACAACAGGTCATTCTTTTCTGGTTTCCCTTTGCTCAAGTCTGATGCACTGAATGATAAAGATAAAGCCCGCCTATTAGAATTATATATAGATGCCAGATCACAGCCATCGTTTAATTCCAATACTAAGCTATTTGCTGAGAATCTAAAAGAGCTTTCCATATTTGGCTACACTGTATATATTTCATGTACTGATGATTACCAGCTAAAGCGTACCCGTGAATTGACTGAAGACCTGCTGGAAGATGATAATTTACCCTGGCTTAAATATATTGACGGTTCATTTCATGAAGGATTTATCATTCCATCTGCTTTAATTGCTGTTTATACCGAGCATCAGGTTTTCAGCAGGTATTTCAGACCTGCAAAGCGTAAGAGAAAATTTGGAGGCATTACATTTAAAGAGCTTGGTACTGTAAACTATGGCGATTTCATGGTGCATCAGAATTTTGGAATAGGCAAATACGCGGGATTAAAAAAAATAGTAACAGGCGGGGTTGAACAGGAAGCTGTAAAGCTGCTATATAAAGATAACGATATGGTATTCGTTAATCTTAACTCGCTTCAGCTTATCAAAAAATTTTCTGCACAGGAAGGTGTTACCCCAAAACTAAACAAACTTGGCGGAAGCGAATGGGAAAGAATAAAACAAAAGACCAAGAAGAAGATTCAGGAAATTGCCCGCGACCTTATACTATTATATTCAAAAAGAAAATCGGAAAAAGGTTACCGCTTCTCGCCTGACTCCATCTGGCAAAAAGAGCTTGAAGCAAGCTTTATGTATGAAGATACACCTGATCAGGCATCAGCAACTGAAGCTGTAAAGAGAGATATGGAATCAGAAAACCCGATGGATAGGCTCGTCTGCGGTGATGTTGGCTTTGGTAAAACTGAGGTAGCCGTAAGGGCGGCTTTCAAGGCTGTGGTTGATAATAAACAGGCTGCTGTGCTTGTGCCGACAACAATTCTGGCAGAGCAGCATTACAATACATTTAAAGATAGACTTTCAACATGGGCAACAGAAGTTGAGCACCTTTCAAGATTCAAAACAAAAAAAGAACAGAAAGAAATACTCCAAAAGCTTGAAGACGGTAAGATAAATATTATTATTGGTACTCACAGACTTTTATCAAAAGATGTGAAGCTTAAAGATCTGGGGTTACTTATTATTGATGAGGAACAACGCTTTGGTGTGAAGGCAAAGGAGAAGCTTAAATTCCTTAAAGAAAATGTTGATGTATTAACGCTTACTGCTACACCGATTCCCAGAACGTTAAATTTTTCACTCTTAGGAGCACGGGATCTTTCAATTATTAATACTCCGCCTAAGAACAGGCAGCCTATTCATACTGAAATAATAAATTTTGATAAAAAGATCTTAGGAAATGCAATTTCAAGAGAGCTGCAGAGGGGCGGACAGGTTTATTTTGTTAATGATAAAATTTCAAAAATTGATGAGCTTGCTTCTATCATTGAAGAAATTGTCCCTTATGCAAAAGTTGCAATTGCTCACGGACAGATGTCTCCGGCAAAGCTTGAAAATGTTATGATGCGCTTCCTTGAAAAAAAATCCAACGTATTGCTCTGTACAAAAATTATTGAATCAGGTTTGGATATACCAAGTGTTAATACTATAATTATAAACCGGGCTGATAATTTCGGACTTGCCGAGCTATACCAGCTCAGGGGCAGGGTTGGCAGATCAAATTTAAAATCATACGCATACCTTGTTACGCCGCCTCAAAGCTCGCTCACAAAGCAGGCAATACGCAGACTCCACGCACTCGAAGAGTTTTCAGAGCTTGGCTCAGGTATGAACCTTGCACTTAAAGATCTTGAAATTCGCGGAGCAGGTAATTTGCTTGGGAAAGAACAAAGCGGCTTTATTGGTGAAATTGGCTTTGATATGTACATGCAGTTACTTGATGAAGCTGTAACAGAGCTTAAGGAAACAATTCCTTCTGAATCACTTCCAGCTGATACAGTTCAAAAACTTACAATGCAGAATAAGCCTAAAATGAAAGATGTTGCTATTGAATCTGATATCAGCATGTTCATCCCAGAAAGTTATATTGATGATGAGAACACAAGGCTTGAAATATACCAGCGGCTTTCAAACCTAAGTTCAAAAATCTTGCTGGATGAAATCCATGAAGAGCTTATTGACAGGTTTGGTAAACTGCCTGAAGAAACTGAATCATTATTAAAACACATAGAAATCAAACTAATACTTTCGGAAATTGGATTTAGTAAAATTATTATTTCTGGTGAACTACTGGAATTATTTTTTGATATTAATAATGAAATTGTTTTTACCGGCGGTTTCTTTGAAAAAGTTCTTGCATTCATTAATGAGCACTTCAATATTACCTCACGGGTCAAGCAATCAAAAAACTCACTTTCCATACAATTCAGAATTGCAAATCAATATAATTCTCATCAAAAACTAATAGAAATACTCAATTTTGTTAAAAAATTATCTATTATTTAATATCTACAACTTTCTGGTAATACTATTAAATTGATTTTTAGTTATATTTAATTTAAAATATTGACAAATTTAACAACAAACAGAACTAATGAATAAATTATTATCATTGCTTTTATTTTGGATTATGATAGTTAGCGTTTCGTTATCCCAAGTTTCAACTGTTTGGGAAAAAAGATATAATGGAACAGGTAATGGATATGATGAGGCTACATCAATTTTTATTGATGGAGCAGGAAATGTTTATGTTGCAGGAGCAAGCACCGGTACAAATTCCGGATTTGACTTTACTGTTGTTAAGTATAATAGCGATGGTGTAACACAGTGGATATCTAGATATAATGGACCCGCTAACAGCGAAGATGATGCTTACCTTGTTAAAGTAGATAATTCAGGAAATGTTTACATAAGCGGTGCAAGTACTGGCTCGGGTACAGAATTTGATTACTGTGTTGTAAAGTATAATTCTATTGTAGTGCAGCAATGGACAGCACGTTATAACGGACCTGGTAACGCAACTGATGAAGTATATTCACTACAGATTGATAATACCGGAAATGTTTACATTACAGGCTACAGCAATGGCGGTGCAAGCAGCGATGATATTTGTACAATAAAATATAATTCCGCAGGCGTAGAGCAATGGAATAAACGATACAATGGCTCTGCTAATAATGATGACTATGGTAATTCAATACAAATAGATAACACAGGAAATTCTTATGTAACTGGGGCTGTTACAAGAACAGGTTCTGACCAGGATTACATTACTATAAAATACGATGCTAATGGCAACCAAATTTGGACTGTGTTTTATAACGGTCCGGGTAATAGCATAGATTTTCCTTCATCAAATGCAATTGATGTTAATGGAAATATTTATGTTACTGGCTACAGCGTTGGCAGTGGAACGAGCAGAGATTATTGCACTATAAAATATAATAATTTTGGAGCTCAGCAGTGGGTTCAAAGATATAACGGTCCGGATGGTTGGGATGAAGCGTTTAACATAATTCTTGATATTCAAGGAAATATATACATTACAGGCAATAGCGCTGGAGTTGGAACAGGTGATGATTATTGCACAATCAAATATAACAATTCTGGTGTCCAGCAATGGGTTGCAAGATATACAGGTCCCGGAGCAAGCAATGATTATTGCAATTGGGTTGTGCCAGATGCAAATGGCAATGTTTATGTTACAGGTATTGTAGGTGATGGTGCTGGAAATCCGCAGAATATGGTAACTATAGGTTACAATTCTTCGGGAGCTCAGCAATGGATTCAATCATATAATGGAACCGGAAATGAGTTTGATAGCGGCAATGCGCTTACAGTTGATAATCAAGGTAACGTTTACGTAACCGGTGGAAGCGATAACCCAAACAATACAGATTTTTACACAATAAAATATTCATCTACAATTGGAATTCAGCCAATCTCAAACGTAATCCCTAAAACATTTTCTCTTGAACAAAATTATCCGAATCCGTTTAATCCTGCCACAACCATCCGCTTTTCAATTCCCGTAGGGGATGCATATATGCGTCCCGTACAAATGAAAATCTTTGATGTTCTCGGTCGTGAAATTGCAACGCTTGTTAATGAGAAATTACAGCCCGGAACGTATGAAGTTGATTTTGAGGGAACAAACTATCCGAGCGGGATATATATTTATAAATTAGTAACAGAAAAATTTTCTGAAACTAAAAAAATGATACTCTTAAAATAACTTTGTTGAATTTTCAAGGAATTATTTAAGGCGGAAAATATTCCGCTTTTTTATTATATAAATATTTCAATGTAAATTTTTCAGTGGAAGATCAGTTAAAACAAGATTATATTTGTAATAAATTTAAATGAACATGGAGAATAAAGAATATGTTTTAGGTGCCAATGATTATGAACTCAACAGACTGCAGTTTCAGCATGTGGTGTGGAAAGAGATAACGGATTCATTTATAGATAAGTTGGAAATTGCCACAGGCTTTAAAATTCTTGATGCAGGCGCAGGTCCCGGATTTGTTTCGTTGGATATGCTTGAAAGAACAGGCAATACCGGAGAAATTACATCACTCGAACCATCTGAAATTTATGTCAACTATTTAAAGAATGAAATTGATACCCGAAAAATAAATAACATAAAGGTAATTCATGGCTCAGTTGAAACTGCAAAGCTTCCTGAAAAATATTATGATCTAATTTTTGCACGATGGGTAATATCATTTGTCCCTGACGCTGATAATTTCCTTGATAAACTTTTGAAAAGCCTGAAAACAGGCGGTACAATTGCATTTATCGATTATGCTTATGAAGGGCTTGCATTATTTCCCAAAGGCAGCGCCTTTGATAACATGGCTGATGCAGTCAGGGCATACTGGGTTCACGGAGGCGGAGACCCGTATATTGGCGCGAGACTGCCGGGGATGCTCAGAAACAGGAATATTACTGTTACAGAGCTTTATCCAATGGTGCAGGCAGGCGGACCTAATAGCGGTGTATTCCGTTGGGCTGATAAATTCTTTACAGTACACATTCAGCAGATGGTTGATATCGGTGTTATTAAGCAGAATGAAGGAGACGAAATGCTTAAGGACTGGATAGAGCATAGAAATAACCCTGATACTGTTTTTATTTCCCCGACAATTATTGCTATTGCGGGGAAGAAGTAGAGTAAATATAGTGATCCGATGACTTCAAGCCTGACTGCTACTGCAGTTCATCGGATAACTGAAAACCTTTATTAAATTATTCATTGAATTACTTTACTTTAAAATAGATATTGCAGCAATGACCAATTTATTAGACCGTATCCCCGTTCATAAAAAAGGACTTATTTATATTTCTTTTACAGCATTCCTTTGGAGTACTAGCGGATTCTTTATTAAATATCTTACCATAAATGCGTTCCAGATATCATTTTTCCGCTCTATTATTGCGGCTATAACAATATACATTATTTGCTTAATACGCAGGCAGGAAATAAAATTTGAATTTAATAAGGTTTCAAATTTTGCTGCAATTTTCTATGCAGGAATTTTAATCTTATTTGTATTAGCAACAAAAATGACAACTGCAGCAAATGCCATTTTCCTGCAGTTCACTGCTCCAATATATTTAGTTATACTTGAGCCTGTTTTCTTTAAAACAAAATTTGACTCTAAAAGTATCATTACTATTCTGATATGTGTTGGCGGTATGATATTATTTTTTTTCGGAAGACTTGAGCTGGGAAATATTTATGGTAACCTGCTGGCAATATGCTCAGGGTTATGTTTTGCAATGTTCAGTCTGTTGCTTAAGTATAAGAAGATAAAGAATAAATCAGAAAATACACTTAATACCATTATAATGGGTAATTTGTTTGTTAGCGTTATTGCTTTTTTCTTTGTATTCCCTGAATTCGAAGTGGATATTACTCAGTCTTTGATATTGCTATACATGGGAGCCATTCAAATAGGCGTAAGTTATATAATCTTCAATGAAGGCATTAAGTATGTATCAGCAACTGAATCTATGATAATTGCCACACTCGAAGCAATTTTTAATCCAATATGGGTATTTATCGGTATTGGCGAAACGCCTTCGGTTTACTCAATAATTGGCGGATTAATTATATTTGGGGCGATAATTTGGAGGAATTTCAGCAAGAAAGAAAAATCATTAATACTTGAGTGATTTTAGCTTATAGTCATCCGATGACTTTGAGTCATCGGATGACTGGAATGTTCAAATATACCCATCAAAGGCGGAGTTGAGATCAAAGAAGGTGCAAATGTACCACGAAGTGGCTCCTTCGGAGCAATTCCTTGGTAAACTGGATATTCTGGAAATTGGCGATGAGGAAAAGATAAAGAATTCTGAGTTTTATAAGATGAAAAAGGGGGAGTGACCTCAACCTTGTCACCCTGAATTTATTTCAGGGTCTACTTAACTGAAAATAATGAGAATTTCAGTTTAGGGGAAAGGACGTAAAAAAGCCTAGATATAAATTAATATACCCAGGCAGTGCATGGTGGATCCCTTCACCATTTTTTTGTTGTGATTTTTACTTCTTGTCTTTGCTTTGGTTTGGTCTCTGTGTTAACACAGATGCCGCCAAGCTTTTAGAACTTTTGCTTGAATTTGGATTACTCAGCACTTTAGATGCTAAAGTACCCATTTTTTTGCTTGAAGTCTCACAACCGGAAGATTTGGTCTTCGACATTCTGGCTCTACCTCCTTTTCTAACCCTTAAAGTTTAAATGTAAATTCGGGATACTACATCTTAACAAGGATTTATACCTGTATTATCACCTGTACCAATTATTGTTTTAAAAAAACAAGCATCAGAACAGTATTTGTTACTCTTATCAAGTGTTCCTGTTACAAAGTGATATAGCTGCTGTCCAATATCAGGAACAGCACAGGGTGCAATAAACATATTTAGAAATTGTAATACTTCAAGCGAGGCAACATTAACACTAAACGGAAATACATTTTGTGATGCAACTATATTCTTCAAATCCGGCGCACCCTCTATATATTCTGGATTATCTAAAAAACCCTCCTTCTCTAAACCAACTAGATGTTGGCTATATTGCCCTATACACTCCATACATGCCCGTTCATTACCTGCAATATGGGCTCTCCATTCCGCTCCTAACATTTTGGTATTTTTTTTGTTGGTTCTGACCTTAATGCCACCATCGATAACGGGAATTAAGTGTGCATATGCAACGAAGTTCAATATTTGTCTTGGCCATGGCCTATCTACACAGCTGAATACTGCATCGCAATCAAGTACCTCTTTAAGAATTTGCTCATTATTAAGCTTGGCACTAATAGGAATGACTGTGAAATTTTTACTTGTTGCAGTTTTTTTAATTCTTCTGGCAATAACTTCAACCTTATAATCCCCGATATCATCACCAGTAGCATGAAGCGTCCTGTCAAGATTTACACCCTTAATAAGATCATGGTCAATAAGCTTTATATATGATATTCCCATTCTTGCTAGAATTTCAGCAACAATACTACCGACACTACCGACCCCGACAACGCTTATTTTTATTCTGGATAAATCATTCTGCTTTGATTCTCCCCATGCAGATATTGTTCTATCTTGGTACTTTCTTTCAGTATTGGGTGGGAAAGAGGGATTGTAAGTAAAAATTAACTGTTTGCCCACAACACGAACTGACGAACAATCCGTTTTTATGAAGGTTCTTTTTTGAGCAGTATCCTTTAGCCAGAAGCGGCTGCTCCATGCACCGTCACTTCCCGCTGTCATACCTAATAATGGCAAACCTGTAACTGAATAAGCAGCTTTACTCATTCGGTCTTCTGCGATTATATCGTCATTACTCATACCTTGCCAGCCGGGATAAGGATGTGAATGCAGAAACACCAAACCTTCTTTCCGTTTATGGGCAATATCCAATGCACGCTCAAGATATTTAGGATTGAAGCTCACATTGCCATGGACTTGTCTTTCACCATAGTTAGGCAAGATTACGTTGAACACAATCCCTGTAAATCTATCTTTACCTGTGCTTGGATTATACGTTGCAAAGCATAAATCTTCCTGTCCATCAGCCCGGATTAAATGCCGAAGCAGTTGCAGGTGGGTGTCATATGATATTGTGGCGCTGAAAGAATTCACAATTTATTTAATAAATTTTTAATGTGTCCTAGATAACTCTTTACAGTTCTGTCACTATTATTCCATTCCGGAAAGGGTCGGCTCCAGTACATCCAGCCGCTTCCTAAGGGGCTGCCTTGTACATTATTAGTTGGGTGAATCCATCCATCATCAAGTGCCTTAAAATGAGGTCCCGTCGGACAATTCATCGGAAAACTATTATCAACAACAAACCCCAGTAATGCCTTTTTTCCAACATTTTTACCGACGGGTGCCGTATATTCTATATAAACTTGATTTCCGTCCCGTTCACTTGTTTTGTAACCAAGTTCTTGTAAACCATTAATAAATTCAGATTTTGCCATTTTAGTTCTGTATTAAAATTATTAAGAAACCGGTGTAGAACTTCTATACAAAGCTGTAAACTTTAAGCCGGGACATTTCATCTGAATACGCTTTTCAGGGTCGTTTTCATAAGAAGTCTGCGTACCGTCATCGTTAATTTGAACCAGATAGTAATCTTTGGGTTTATACCCGGCTGCTTCAAGAATCTGATTTGCAGACAAATAAGCCTCATCTGTTGTTTCAGGTTCATCGTCAACGGAATAATTAAATACCTCCGGTGGCTTGGTTATAAAGTGCTCGATGCCGGGCCTTGAAAGGTCAACTTTCTCATGTAAACTGATTTTTTCAAAATCACAACCCTTTAGCTTTTCGTATAGGCTGTAACATTCGACAGGAATTTTATCTGCTTTTTTAAGTATTTGT
>JAYTUN010000212.1:0-14175 GCA_043744495.1 Ignavibacteria bacterium | reverse complement strand
CTACACTTTTTGTTTTGAATATCCTTAGTGCTGCGCTGTATAGAAGTATCAGCACATTAACAATAAAAAAACAGAGCATAAATGCTGAAATAAAAAACATGAGCGATCTTGGGAATGACCTCATTAGGAAATAATAATAAATACTTCCGGGAACAAGCAGGGGCAGTGAGAGCAGAAGCAGGTAGCGTGTTATCATATACATTTTAGCAGAAATAAGCAGCCTGTTATCAATTGGCATTGCAGAAAGTATTTCGGCTTCTGTTTTTGATATTATCAGGTTATCAAGCTCAGTAATTACGGTAAAAGCTATTATTAGTGAGTAGAATAGAAATATTAGGAATGAAAACTGGAAGCCGGTAGGGTCAGCATTTTGTTTAAGCAGAAGCCATGGTAAAAATACGCCGGGGATAAAATAAGAGATATTCAGATACAGCATTTTTTTGCCTGAACCCGTCTTGCTTATGGTTTCAAGCTTCAAAAGCATATTGCCAAGTATTTTTACTTTATTTATCAAAATAGTATAAAATCTTATTTAATTAATTGTGTGTCGGGTTGTAAAACCCGACACCACTAAAATTCAGTTATCTATTGCTGTTGATTTTTCAGTTTTTCTTCTTCAAGCTCTTTTAAATACTGCTGGTAAAGCTTAATATTTTTTTTATGCTCATCATAGTTTTCAGCAAACCTGTGAGAGCTATCGCCTTTTGCTACAAAGTAAAGATACCTGTTCTGTTCTGGATAAAGCGCTGCAATAATTGAGCTTAACCCCGGGTTATTTATCGGACCCGGCGGCAAGCCTTTATTTAAATATGTGTTGTAAGGTGATACTATTTTCAGGTCACTAAATAGCAGCCTGTTCTTCGCTCCACCCGGAAGTATATATTGTACAGTTGGATCAGCCTGAAGCTTCATTCCCTTCTTTATCCTGTTATAATATACACCTGCAATAGTTTTCTTCTCAGGCTCATACCTTGATTCACCATCAACTATAGATGACATTGTTACAAGCTCTTTTAGTGTGATTTTTTTATTCTTCATCTCTTCGCGCATTTCAGGTGTTATCTTTTTTCTGAATGTTGAAGCCATTACCGATACAATTTCCTTTTCACGATTAAGCGATCCGAATTGGAACTGGTATGTATCAGGGAATAAATATCCTTCAAGGTTCTTTGCATCAACTCCAAGCAGCTTTATCAGGCTGTCATTTTTTGCTTCTTCAACAAACCGCGCAGAATCAATTCCAATATGCTTCTGCAACAGCCTTCCAATCTGCCTTATATTCAATCCTTCGGGAATTGTAACAGTAACAGTTCTTAATATGGCAGGGTCTGTAATATTGTTCAGAACATTAAGGTAAGTTAAGCCGTTACCAAATTTATATTCACCGGGTATAAGGTTATTCTGGTAGCCAAATAACCTGCCAAGGGCTATGAAAACATATTTATTGTATATAACCTGGCTTTCTTCGAGCTTAAGGGCAACAGAGCGCAGATTATCACCTTTTGAAATTTTAACTGCTGCATCATTTTCAGAGGGATTGTAATTCCTGTTCAAAAATCCCAAATGCAGAGTGAAAAAAACTGCAAACGAGAAAATAAATACCGCAGGAAATATAAATCTTTGTGTCATTAATTGTGTTAAATTATTTGGTGTTAACTGAATCCTTTTTTATGATGCCGATATCATTTAGTCCGTTGATTAATTTTACCGCAACTGTATCGGTTGGGTTATTCTGAACATATTTACCCAGTACATTTTTAGCGTCAGTAGTTTTCTTCTGAACTTTATACAAGTTACTTAATGAAAAAACCGCGTCGCGGTAATCAGGATACAATTCAATCGCTTTGGTAAGATTCTTTTCCGCTGATTTTGAGTCACCAAGTGCAGAATAAGTATAAGCAAGCAGATAAAAGGTTAGTGATGAAAGAGTATCATTTTGTAATGTATTAAGTAGTAACGAATTAGCTTGTCTAAATTGCTTGTTTGCTATTAATTCCTTAGAGTATTGTAATTCAGAGTTTACGGTCATACTCAGGATATGTGTTTTTTTGTAATCATACTTATAAACATACATTATTTCACTATCATTTTCTCCACCAATAAATTGAGGAGTTTGATTAACAACGGTTAGATATTCTTTAATAAAGGCAACATAATTTACTTTTTTATTTTTTAAATCATCAGTAAGGTACTTTGAATAATCCTTATTGAAAATTTTATCCGCATACTCAGGGTTTATTAAGCCAAAAACATCTATAATTTTTCTGCCTGAATAATATCCTATTGCGCCAATATCATGAGTAGCAATTACTGATCCTTCAGGAGTATTATTCTTAAGCCAATTTGCAGCAGCAACCTGTCTTGAAAGAATGTAATGACACTGTTCCTGGTACAGCTCTTTATTTTTGTAATATGCTGCCATTGACCAGAAAATAACTGTTATAATCAATATAATGTTAAAATTATTTATAATTTTAACATTACTAAAATATTTATAAAGCAGTTTACTCAATATACGCGTTCCTTGCACGAACATTAAGATATAAAAAGGAATTAAAGGTATTAAATATCTTCCAAAAC
Source organism: Ignavibacteria bacterium (assembly GCA_043744495.1). Lineage (GTDB taxonomy): Bacteria > Bacteroidota > Ignavibacteria > Tepidaquicellales > OLB5 > OLB5. Next base: position 11,595 of record JAYTUN010000212.1, on the reverse strand, counting down.
GGTGTGCATAGGGTAATTTATAAGTATAAATGAATATCAAAATTAGAATGAAAATTGCAGGAAGAAGAAATTTATTATATTTCCCTTTGATAATATCTGCAGCAATACTTATTATTATAGAAAAAAATGGAATTATAAATATAATATAAACTGAATCTGTGAAATAATCCCATACTTCAAAATGCAGAAAATTTTGCCAGCTTCTATATTCCGGACTATAATATGTTAATTTTGCAGAAAAAGTATTAGGCAATATTGTTCCTGAAAGCACAAGATTAAATATAACATATGCAATGATAATTATTCCAGAAACAGATGTTATTATTAAAAAGCTCTTTTTAGGAAACAATTTTAATTCAGTATTTCTATCAGGATTCTTTGACTTAAGATATATTAATAGAGCATAGTCTATAATAATTGCCGCAATAAACGCCAAGGCATCGGGTCTGCACCAGATAATTAACCCAATCAGGATAGAAAATATGATTACCTTTCTTTGAAGATAGTAATAGTAGCAAGAAATTAACATAAAAATGTATAGGGTTGTTTCCATACCTGATACAGCAATTAAATTCAGCCACCTATCAATTATAAAAACCATTAAAGCTCCGATAGCAACCCAGTTTTCTTTTTTAAATAAAAAGTCTGAAGTTCTGTAGAAATATATAGCTGCAAGTAACATAAAAATAATACCCATAATGTATCCCAGAGCCATTTCGTTTTTTGTTATAAAGAAACCGATAGATAGCAGGAAAGTAAAGATAGGGGAAGTAGAACCGGATGTTATAACCTCATTTTTAAAATAGGAAAAACTCCCATATTCGGCAAGGTTCCGAGCGAAAGTTAAATGTATCCACGGGTCGTCTATTGGAAAACCATATATATGGTTTATAGAAAAAGCATAAAAAATATAGTAAATAGTCAAGGGTATCGTCAATAGTATTAATAGAGAAACAATGACAAACTGAATTTTTGGTGATATTTTTAAAGAAAATTCTAAATCGGGTACTTTATTGTCTTTATATAGAGCTCTTTTTTTCTTTTGTTTTGACACGTTATTTATGCCACAGCGTTTCTAAATCCGATTTTTAAATAGTCAATAAATATAAAAGAATGCCCGGCAAAAAAATATAATTTGTCAGGCATATGATAAAAAATATCTGAATAATTTATTTAATTAATATCATTTTTTTTGTATCAGTAAACTCAGCTGAAGTTAATTTATAAAAGTAAATTCCACTGGTCAGGTTTTCACCATTAAATTTTATACTATATGTACCTGCCTTTTGCATCTCATTGATAAGAACTTCTATCTCCTTACCCAGTTCATTATAAACGGTAATATTTACCATTCCGTCCTTAAATATATCATATTTTATTTCAGTAGAAGGATTAAATGGATTTGGATAGTTCTGTTTGAGTGAATGTTTCTCAGGAACAGTATTATTTACTGGTTGTATACCAATTGTATTATTAAAAAAGTATACTGAATTATATTTAACCTGCGGGAAATTTCCATTATTCTGACTTATCCAGTTATTACCACTGTTTGTTGTTTTTAGGATTACAATACCATTGTCTCCTCCAACTACCCAACCGATATTTTGGTCAATAAAATGGATAGACTCCAATCTAAGATTCGACCCTGATAATTGTGATACCCAGGCAGCCCCGCCATTTGTAGATTTAATAATGTTTTGACCGTCGCCGCAAGCCCATCCTAAATCAGAATTAAGAAAGTAAATTGAAAAAATTTGACTGGTTATTGTCGATGAAATTGGATTCCAGCTAATTCCTCCATCGGTTGTTTTCCGGATAGTCCCGTTGCTTCCGCATACCAAGCCAGTATTCACAGTCTGAAAATATGAAGTATAAAGATTGCTTGAAGTTCCGCTTGCCAGTGCAGTCCAATTGCTTCCGCTATTTGTAGTTTTATAAACTGCTCCGTTCCATCCAGTCATATATCCGGTGTTAGCATCCAAGAATTTTATAGTTTCAAAAAAAGTATTTGTACCTGTGCTAACAGAAGACCAGTTATTACCGCCATTTATAGTTTTTAAAAGTGTTCCTCCGGTTCCAGATGAAAATCCAGTTTGAGAATTTACAAAATAAATACCAGTAAGCCAATAACCTGTTGCTGTATGCTGCGCAGCCCATGTTTCTCCGGCATCAGTAGTTTTTATAATAATGGCACTGGGGTTGTAAGTACCTCCTGCAATCCAGCCTGTTAAATTGTTAATAAAATACTGGTTCCATAATGTTTGTGTTGTTCCGGTAGGTTTTATGGTCCAGTTAATTCCGCCATTAGTAGTCTTTAAGAAGTTTCCATTGTAACCCAATATTATCCCAACTTGTGAATATAAGTTACTTGTTGATAATAAAACTGTTACTAAAAAAAGAAATATTAAGAGATTTATTTTTTTCATGATTCCTCCTTAAAAACAATATACTAAATATTGATAAATTTAAGAATAGCTAAATTTTTCCTGAATTCGTATATTAATAAAAATAAAAAAATTAGTTGACTAAATACCTGAAATTACCGTATTTTATTGCATTTATTTTTATATTTACTGCAGTATTTTTGTTTTTTCACAATTCATTTTTCGGTAATAATAGTAACATGCCACCAGGAGAAAGATATACAGTGTAGTCTCCATTCCCGTTACAGTTATAAGGTTCAGCCATTTATCAAAAACCAGCAGCAGGGCAGCCGCAATTGCAATCCAGTTCTCTTTAGGAAAAATATTTTCAGATAGCCTGTAGAAATAAAAAACAGAAAGTGCAAAGAAAATAATTCCTAAAATATAGCTTAGCCACATTTCTTTTTTTGTGATCAAAAAACCTGCTGATAGTATCAATGTATAAATTGGCGATGTTGAGCCTGCTGTTACAATTTCATTTTTGAAATATGAAAAGCTTCCGTATTCTGCAATGTTCTTCGCAAATTGCAGGTGTATCCACGGGTCATCAAGCGGAAAGCTGTTATAATGATTTACAGAATATGCGTAATTAACATAATAATAAGGCAGCCCAACCGAAAGTATTAGCAAAAAGGAAATTATAATTGATTTAGCGGCTTGGTTCAACTTAAGATCAAATGAAATATCACTTATGTTATTAGCTGTTTTCTGTTGTTTTCCCTGCTTTTTAGAGGTTTTTGCCATCTATACTATATATATTCCTGTAGTTTTAGCTTCTAATGCTCAAAAATAGCAATTTTAAGCGTGTTATTCAATTTAATTGGGAAATCTTTTAAAGAATTTTTTGATTATAACTCTTGTATTAAATTTTTAAAAATGTATATTTGTAGTAAAGGAGAAAATAATTATGTTAAAGAATCATATTATTATGATCATAAATGCTGTAATATTGATAGTTGGTGGAATTTATGGATACTTTACTTCTGGCAGTCCAACAGCATTAATTGCGCCTGCAATTGGTTTAGTACTTTTCGGACTTTCATTTCCCACAAAGAAGGATAACAATGTTGCTGCACACATTGCAGTCGGGTTGACACTTGTAGCTTCAGTTATGTTTTTAGTGATAGGTATAAGAAGAGGAAATGCAATGGTTATTGGAATGGGAGTTATTACATTTATATGCCTTGACCTGTATATAATGAATTTTATATTGCGCAAAAGACAAAGAGAAGCAGAGAAGTTAGAAAAAAAATAATTTCCGGATTAAAAAAAAGGAGGCTATAAGCCTCCTTTTAGATAGATGTTAAAAATATTTATTATTTTACAAGTGTAAGTTTCTTTGTATCTTTAAAAATATTTCCGCTTTCGCTCTTTGCTTCAATGCTGTAAATATAAATTCCTGAGCTTAAGCCCTTTGAATTCATATCAACTGCATAAATGCCTGTGGAGTAGTTACCGCTTACAAGCTGTATAACTTCTTTGCCAAGCATATCATATACCTTCAATGTAACAAAACTTCTTTCGGGAACAGAGAAGTTTATCTTTGTTGAAGGATTGAACGGGTTTGGATAGTTCTGAGCAAGAGAGAAATTTTCAGCAATTGTTGATATTGGTGTTATACCTACAATATTACTCCATGACCTGAATACACGGATACCATCAATGTTAAGTGTAGGTGCAATTGAATTGCTGCCCTGCCTTAAAGCTACACGGCTGATATTCGGAGCATCTGTTGATGTACCTGTAACAGGTCCTACAGTTGGTGTACCCGGCTCTGTACCAGGAATACCTGAAGAGAAAATATACATTCTTATTTCATCATCTGTAGAAGTACCCGATAAAAATGTATATTTCACAACTATTAAATATGTAGTATTCCTTGCATAAGTTGTAGTTGACCATGTTATAGGATTTGACGCTATAGCTCCTTTTGTAATACCAAGGTAAACACCTCCTAATGTATCTTTTGCAAATAACCTGGCAGTATAATTTGATGTTGAGTTATTCGGAAGAAGCGCAAAGAAATAATCACCCCCGTTTGCCTGCACTGAATCGAATCTAACCATAAATGAAACATAAACGCTTCCGGTTAATGTTGAATCTGTCTGTTTATAAGCATCATTGCCGTTATTTTTAATTCTGCATGAGTTGCCGATATTTGAAAGCGGGTAACCTGCATAAGTTAAACCCGGGGTAGCAACTAAAATTGTATTCGTTGTTCCGCTATTATAGACCCAGCCGTATGCGCCAATTGAATCACCAGCAGGATAATTAAAATTCTCATCCATCAAAATCTGGCTTGAAGTTTTTTCCACAATTGCAAATGACAAAAATGCTATAATAAGAAGTATTAGTCTTCTCATGAGTTCTTCTCCTTTAAATTATAAGAAATACGTTGATTGATTAATATACAAATATACGCATTTAAGGATTAAATAACCATGAGGAAATTTTTAAGAAACGATTGGCAAAATATGCGAAAACAAGCTAAAATTAACGGTTTTATATGTTTTTTTAATATGAATAGGGTTGAATGTTATTTATTAATGATAAAAAAAAATTAACGGTTAACCGATTTTATCTTCTCAAGGTATTTCTGTATCAACACTTCGTAATCTTCTGTATAGTTTTCATTCTGCAGTTCAAGCGCATCCTGGTTGATACCATTAATAATATTTGGACGGGATATAACTATTTCGGGCGGTGATGACCTATCAAAATTTTTACCCGGGCGTGACTCACGCTTCTGCTCAAAATCTTTTTCACGGGTTGAAAGCTGGAAGTCAAGCATACGTGATATTATCTTTTCCTGGCGCTTTTTTGTTTCGGGAGTAATATTATTATTCTGCAGGTCTTTAATAATCTCCTGCATATCTTTTTGCACCTGGTCTAAATTCCCAAGCAACTTTTTACCTTCTGCTTCCTGTTGTTTCTTGAACTCCTCGTTAAGCTGGTTAACACCATCTTTTATCTGCTGCTGCTCTGTTGCAAGTTTCTGCATCTGTGCCATCTGTTCCTGCGAGAGCTTGCCTTCATTGCCGTTTGGATTCATTCCCTGCATCTGGTTGTTAAGCTGTTGCTGTTTTGCTATCATTTGCTGAAGCTGCTGAAGTAACTGCTGCAATCCCATTCCCGGTTTTTTTCCATTGCCGGGTTTACCGCTATTGCACATCTGCTGCATTTTTTCTGCGGCTTTATCAAGACTCTCTTTGGCATTACCCTGTGATTTATTTGCGTTTTTGCCGTCTTTTTTGCTTAACTGGTCAGAAGCTTTCTGCATTTCGTTGAACGCATCGCCAAGGTTTTTGCTCATCATCGGGCTCATTCCCATTTGCTGTGCCATACTCATCATTTCTTCTGTCAGATTCGACAGCTCATTCTGAAGCTTATCCTGCTGCATTTTGTTTTCCTGGAATTCTTTAGCGTCACTATCTTTATCAAGATCTTCTGATTGCTCCATAAGCTCGCCCTGTTTCTTTGACATTTCTTTGAGCTTATCTAAGAACTCCTGCATCTTCTGCATCATTTTGCTGTTCTCTTTTTCCAACATACTCTCAAGCATATCCTGCATCTGCTGGTTCAGGTCGTTAAGGTCTTTTGATATCTCTTCTTCCTGCTTTTGAGACTGGTCTTTATTTCCCTGCTCAAGACTCTTTTGTGAGTTCTGCATCTTTTGCTCAAGCATTTTCTTCATTATCTCTTCAAGCATCTTCTGCATTTCCTTAGACATCTGCTTATCGCCATTTTTTTTCATATTCTCAGAAAGCTCTTTCATCTGCTTCTGGTAATCCTGCATATTATTCTTAATATCTTCCTGCTTTTTTGACTGGTCATTCATACTGTTCTTATCATTCTTATCGGTTTTCTTCGTTTCATCATTCAATGCATCCTGCTTCTTGGTAATATCATCAAGCTTCTCGGTTAACTCGCCAAGTTTTTGTTCGTTCATTATCTTGTTGAGAAGCTCCATAGTTTTTTCAAGTGATTTCTTGAAGTTTTCCTCATCAAACTTAAAGTTCTTCATTGCTTCTTTAAACTGTTCCTTATTCATATTTTTCATTGCTTCCTGAAGCTTCTTCAATGCATCGCGCAGCTCCTTTGAATCAATTTTCTGGAACATCTTCTGCAGCTCCATATACTTATCAAGCGTTTCCTTCGAAAGCTGGCTGTTCTGCTGAAGTTCCTTCATCAGCTCTTCCATCTTCTGCTGAGTATTGTTAAGGTTGTTCTGGATATTTTCAATCTTTTGCTGTATTTCCTGATTCTTCTTAGGGTCGTTTAGCCCAAGTTCCTCTGGATTCTTCTCCATCTTTTCCTTAAACTCATCCAGCTCCTGCTTAAGCTCCATTGCATCATCAATAGCAGATTTCAGTGAATTTTCAATTTCGTCTTTCGTCTTTTCTGTTTTTTTAAGCATAGATTCTATTGATGGATATATCAGCCTCTTGGTCTCAGAGCGCGACATCTTCGGACCGCTGTAGCCATCGTTATCATATACTTCAACAAAATATTCAACTACATCTTCTGAACCAAGATTAAGTGAGGAGAGATTCCACATGTAAGGCACTTCAAGTCCGGTTGCATCGGTGTTATTTACAGGTACTTCAGTGAAGCGGTAATCTTTATCAGTTGGACCGAATTTTGAGCTTACGATCTTATAGCCAAGCCTCATTTTCGTGAAGCCAAAATCATCTGTAACCCTTGTGCGAACCAGTAAGTCTCGTTTACCCTGAACGTTCAGGTCATTGTTATCAGGCTCTATTATAGAAATTGCCGGGAATTGGTCAGGGAATACTCTTAAAGAAAATTCTTTCGGATTTGTTGCCGTAAGTTCTTTACCGTTAAAATTTTTAATAACATTTACTGTGAACGCGCCGTTTGATGAAGCAACAAATGAACCGCGTGCTGTCTTACCGTTGATTTCCATACTTAGTGGAGCTCCTGCTCCGCCGAATTGTATCATTGATCTGCTCAGGTCATCGGATGCTTCAAGCTCAATAAATACAGTACTGCCGGCAATTGTGGTTATTTCATTCCCTTCGATTGTTCTGGATGGAAGCTTTGTATAAGCTGGCGGGTAAACGGTTATTTTAACTGATTTAATTACCGGTCTGTTTGTAATTGTCACAGTATACGAACTGCTTTTAACGCCTCTATATTCAAACCAGTAAATTGTCTGTGAATTAATATTCTTAAGCGTGGTTTTGAATTCATTTGTACCTGCTACTTTTACTTTCTCGTCATTTTCTGATATTTCAATACCGTCAGGTGTTACTTCCTTTGTGTGGAAAGTAATTTCATCTGTTGTATAGTTAGGGTCATAGAACTTTATGTTTGCGGTTACATCAAGATTTTCGCCTTTGGATAGCTCCACATTACCGGGCTTAACATCAAATGCTATGCCAAGAGTGTTATCAACAAATGTAAAATTGTAATTTACTATCCTGTTAGCTGCTGCAAGGAAAGTATTTGGGAATGCGAACATCAAAGTTGTGAAAATAATAATTGCTGAAACAAAAAATACAATGAGAGAATTATTTTTTTTAAAAGAAATTACATTTTTGAAATCTATGCTTTTTGTTCTTTCGTTGAACTGGTTTATTGTTTCTGAGGCAAGGTCGTTGGAAAATATATCCACAGGATGCTTCGCATGGTCATTCCTGTTTGTGTAATCGTAAAGCTGAATTGCGTTGAGAAGGTTATCTTTTATTTCAGGATATGAACTGCCTATTCTTCTGGCATAACGCTTGATGCTATCCTGTTTGTTAAGTCTCCTATAGGAACTGAATGCATTCCACAGTATCATAACAACAGTTGCTGCAAAGCCAGAGATAAATCCAAAGAAAATTATTTTGCGAAGGGTTGTTGAAAGCTCAAAAATTGCCTCTATGCTTACAAATAACAGTGCAACAATCACAAAAGCAGTGATAGTTAAAATTACCTGGCGCAGTGCGTTAAATAGAACATCCTTTTTACCTGTCTCGGATATCCTTGTTATAAAGCTGCGGTATGTAAGCTCTAAACTGCTCATAATATTATGCTTAGAGGGCGTATATTTTGCGGTTTATAGATGGTTTCTTTCTCTATTTAAGCCTAATTATGCTAATATTGTTCCCAAATTGCAAGATATTTTATGAAGCCTGATAATTTGGGCTTTTGAGATTTTCATTTGGATTGCATCAACTGTGTTGATGCAGGCATTGAACATGCCGGAGGCAGTCAAGCTCAATCAATGCACTCCATAATAATAATAATTAAATTACCTTGCTTCAGCTCGCGTCAGGTCATCAGACCTGACGATAATATGAGATACATATGTTGTCATCATCAACTTGGGCTCAATCAAATAATTACTTAATTTTATATAGAATTGTGTTGCTTTTTTCATTTCCGGTTTCCAATCTTTGCAGAGTAAAATTTCCAAGATAATTATTCAGACTGTCATTTAATACAGGTCCGGTTACTGATAAATAAGTAGCACCTTCGAGTTTTAGTTTCTCAATTAATTCTGGTTTCAGATCCGAGAGCCTAATTGCCCACCCATACCTGTGGGAAGGCGCTAATATTCTAGGATCTCTTGGATCGGTCAGGTCTACAGATGCAATTACCAGATCATTTTCCCCTGTATTTTTATTAATAAAATCCGCAGCAGAGTTTCTTATCTTATCAGGTTTGTAATACCATCTTTCAGTGAACCATATCCCGTTTATAGTCAACGCAACGATTATAAATGTAATTATAGCTTTCCCGGTTATTTTTAAACGACTGCTTAGATATCTGTTTATATGATCTATACCGGCTGCAATGAAAAATGATGTTGCAACCAGCAGCGGAACCTGATAATAGTTGTGGATAACGTTCAGATTAAAAAAAATTAGTATGTATATTATTGAGCCAATACTATAATAATAAATAATATTTTTATTGAATCCGTTTTTTAATTTAAAAATAGCTCCGGTTAGAAATAAGGGGAATCCTATAAAAGTAATACCGCTTGCGCCAAACCTGCTTAACAAAAGTTCCCATTTACCAATTTCAAATCTTTGACTGATACTGCCAAAATACCATGATGACATATCAGTAAATTTAAAGTAATCAGGTATAAAATACCAATCAGGAGCGTTATTATTTATTTTAATTGAATATTTTTGCCAAAAATAAAAAGAAATTGCCGGTATTAACATAAGCGGAATAACTTTAAGAGCAAATGAAACTTTATTTTTGTGAAAAATATAATATATAAGAGGAAAATAAATTATAAGCATATAAGGCGCTTTTACAAGGAATCCTAATGTGCTTAATAAAACTCCAGGGATAATATACATGAATTTTTCATTTTCGAAACCAAGCACGAAATAATACAATGCTGAGAGAGCAAAGAACATAACAGCAAAATCAATATTTACCGCTCTTGAGTAATATAGACTTATTGGAAGCAACAGATAAACTATTAAAGCAGTAGCTGCAAGTGATCTGTAATACAGTTTTAAAAAAAGCTTATACAAGTATATTGCAGAACCAATAAAGAAAATATATATTGTTAACCTTGCGTAAAGTGTTGCCGGTTCAAAGATTATATAAAATATAGAAATGATCGCAGATATAAGGGGAAATTCAAGTATTGTTGTTCTGTAGCCACCCATCCAGGATACAGATGGTTTGAAGAGATTTATTCCATGTTTATAGAAATCATAAGCGAAAAACTCTGTATCAAATTGTCTCCATGCCATAGGCTCTTCAATTACATTTTGAAAATGAAAGAACCTCTGTGCAATAAGAATTACAATTAAAGTAAAAAATAATATTTTATTATAATTATTTTCTGAATCCATATAATTCAATTATTCAGCACATACACAATAATATTAGTACCCATTTTAAAGGATTCTTCGCGTTTTTCGGGGGGATCTTCATGCTCTCTCGGTTCTGCCCAGCCATCTGAAATATTTGTTTCATAAGTATAATAGACGCAAAGCCTGCCGTTTAAATAATAGCCAAAGCCCTGAGGCGGTTTGCCGTCATGTTCATGAATTTTTGGGAGTCCATTTGGAAAGCTGAATTGTGAATTATATATCTTATGGTCAAATGGCAGCTCCTGCATTTTCTGGTCAGGGAAGACCTTATCCATCTCGCGCCTGAGGGCTTTATCCATACCGTAATCATCATCAGCATACAAAAACCCGCCCCGCTCAAGGTATTGCCTAATCCGCTTGACTTCAGTATCGCTGAATAAAATATTGCCGTGTCCGGTAATTAATATAAACGGGTAATTGAATATATCATCTGAGGAAATATCAACTGAGTAGAATTTTGACTCATCAACATCAACAGTTGTATTTTTTTTAAGGTAATCCATCATGTTCACTTCCGCGGAGGGGTCGTTATACCAGTCACCCCCGCCGGAGTACTTAAGCCTTACAATCTTAAATGATGATGATAGCTTGTTAATGCCGTCATTCTGCCCATAAACGGTAGAAATAAAAAACAGGGCTGATATGAAATATAATATTTTCTTCATTATGAATGATACAACTGAACTAATAGCAATAAAAATCCAATTTATTAATTTGTGAGGTTTAAAGCCTGACAACTGTGGAATTTGATATTATAATTTCATATCAAGATGTTTATAAATAGCTTGCTCAACTTCAAGTAGTAAAAATGTGTCTAAAGTTGTTACTTTATTTTTTAATCTGATTTTATCAATAGTTCTGATCTGATTAACTTTTAAAATTGAATTTTTTCCCAGATTTGCTTCTTTTGCATCAAGATAAACTTCGAATGGATAGACATTCTTATCCTTTGCTGATGATATTGGAATTACAGTAATTGTGTTTGAAAATTTATTATTATTATCATTAGAAATAACAAGTACCGGTCTTATTTTGGAAATCTCACTCCCTTTTACCGGATTTAAATCAGCGTAAAAAACATCACCTCTTTTAATCATCTAATCCATCTGAAATTGTATTTTCAAAATCCGATATAATTTCTTTATCTTCTTCGTTTCTAACTTTGTAACCCTCAATCATTAAAGCATCCAATTGTTTTTTTTCAATTTCATTTAAAGAGTTAATAATAGCCTTAGAAATAAATTCACTCCTTTTTCGGGGTTTTATTTTCCTTTTAAATTTTTCAGCGATTTCTGTAGGAATTGTAATATTTAGTCTTT
>JAYTUN010000211.1:0-14216 GCA_043744495.1 Ignavibacteria bacterium | reverse complement strand
TGCTTGCAAATTATACGGTGTATGATTTTCAGGATATAATATCTACTGTGAAGAGCTATTCATTCAGACAGTTAAATTTAAAGGATTCGGTAATTGTTAAATTCAGTAAGCATTTCGGGACGGATATTTACGGTGAGATAAAGCTTTATGAAAGGGGAGAGCTTAATTGGAGCGGGTTTACCCAAAGACCAATTAACTATTTTGAGGACAAAATTATTAATTCTGAATTAAACTATTTTATTAATAAATTTATAACTTTCTCGGCAGGTTACCGCTATTTTGAGCAAAGGAGATTTAATTACGTTGAAGGTGAACGGGTTTTTGATAATTTTGTGAGAACAACGGGTCCGTTTGCGAAGCTGAGAATAGCGTGGAAGCGGAATTCATTAATTGAAATACTTGGCAGCTATGATTATTACAGGTATGGCGATGGCAGCCCCGGCAGCGATAACGGGAATGTGTACCTTAATGCAAGCTGGAATTTTTAAAATATTCCCCCTTGAAAATCGCAGAACTGGCTTTGCCAGTGGGGGAGAAGGGTTTTGGGAATAAGAATTCAAAGATTGAATTATTGTTTTTAAGATTCTAATATTATAGATGGGGATTTGAAACTTTAATTACTTTACTCAAGTTGAGCGTTTTGATAGATAAGTTTTATAATTTCATATATTTAATATCCCACGACTTCAGTCGTGGGATAAATGAAAAAAAGCGATTAATTAACCGTTTTAACGGTTTCTGAAAATGAAGCGGTCAACTTGAGTACTTTATTTGCAAATATTAAAACTTCGGAAGATTCATGAAAAAATATTTTACAGTATTAATTAGTTAATTTTTAGTAATTGGGTTTTACAAGCTTTCTAATCCCCGTTAGTATTATCGCAGTACCTTTGTTTTCGAATAATTGGCAATAAAATAATCTTGTAGTTCATCCTCCCCCTTTACAAGGGGGACTAAAAAAAATTATTGAAAAAACATTTTCTTGAAATAAGCTCTGATAAGAAGAATATCCATAAGGTTGAAGCCCTGATGGAGAACGTTAATTGGGAATTCGGGTTGCCGAACGAAGAATATAACAAGCTGATGATAGCTGTCACGGAAATTGTTATGAATGCCATTGTTCACGGCAATAAAGAAAATTCCGGGAAGAAAGTGAAAATATATGTTGAGTTTGATAAAAAAACCCTTAAAATAGTTATTATGGATGAAGGTGACGGGTTTGAAATTGGCAGACTGCCTGACCCTACAGATAAGGAAAACATAATGGATCTGCATGGCAGGGGAGTATTCATAGCGCGCGCGATGGTTGATGAGTTCTTCTACCAGCATCACGAAGGCACAGGCTCAGAGTTTGTTATGATTGTGAATAAAAAGTAAGTAATACCCTATGTTCAAAAAAATAGGTAACATTAAGCTCCACCCACCTGTAAGCTGGTATAATTTAAAACAGATAGCAGGTACCGCGTATAAATCTATACTATCTAAAATTATTGGTGAACAATCAGACCGCAGGCTTATGCTTGCGCTTGCCTCAAGCGAAAAGAAATTTTACAATTACACAAAGCTGCATAAAATTGTTAATGGTAAAATAGAGCCTGATAATGATTCCAATAGAAAAGAAATGTGGCTGGATTTTATTGCTGATACAGGTGACGGATGGAATTCGACTTACTCCGTAGCATATTACGCATCAAAGCCTGAATTGAAATTATCAGACGGCGCAAATTTATATGATACAAAGCGCGGTGAAGTGCTGGTTTTTGGAGGTGATGAAGTGTACCCAACTCCTTCAAAACAGGCGTATAAAGAAAGGTTGATAAATCCGTTTGAGCAGGCATTTGGCGATGACACTCCGGCAGAGCCGCCGCATGTGTTTGCTATCCCGGGTAATCATGACTGGTATGACGGACTTGAAGCATTCACACGATTATTTTGCTCTGATCTTGGTTCACGCAAATTCGCCGGTTGGTATTCACGACAAAAGAGAAGTTACTTCGCTTTAAAGCTGCCATATAAATGGTGGCTGCTTGCATCGGACGGACAATTGCATTCAAACATAGATACTGCGCAGCTTGATTATTTTAGAAGTATAGCAGATGGACACATGAGTGAAGGAGATAAAGTTATACTATGTATATCAGAGCCGGTCTGGATCTATGCGCATAAATACAAAAAGTACGGCGCGCAGTATGATGAAAGCGATCTTGTTTACCTTCAGGAACAAATATTAAAGCCAAAAGGCGCTGAAATAAAAGTATTCTTAGCTGGCGACCTGCATCATTACAGAAGGCATGAAGAGAAGGGTGCAAAAGAGCAGGAAGCAAAGACACAAAAAATAACTGCCGGAGGCGGAGGAGCGTTTCTACACCCCACACATGGCGGCGACTACAGCATACTTACAGAAGATAAACAGCTTCCTCAGCAAGAACCCAGGGAATTTGAACTAAAAAAAAGCTTTCCTGATGAGAAAACTTCTAAACGTCTGGGCTGGATGAATATTTTTTTCCCGTTTAAAAATCCCGGGTTTGGGTTTTTGACAGGTATATTATATTTAATCACAATCTGGATAGTAAGCTCAACATTTCATTTTGAATTTGCTCATAATCTCAGGGGATTCATGGATCAGACACTTAGGGCATTTCTTGTAAATCCAGTAGCAGCACTATGGATAGGCGCAGTTGCAATGGGTTTTGTTTTCTTTACGGATACGCATTCGCGATTATACAAATGGCTTGGCGGCTTAACGCATTTCAGCATGAATCTTTTCAGTATTGCATACATCGGACTCTTTGCCACATACATAAATAATAGAGTATTTAACGAAAATATTTTTACGGGATTTATTTTTATTCCATTAATTGTTTTCGGGCTTGGCTGGTTCTTTGGTTCATGTAATATGGGGTTATATTTAACTGTATCTATGAATATTTTCGGCAGGCACGATAACGAAGCGTTTTCAGCACTAAGGATACAGGATTATAAGAATTTCCTGAGAATGCATATTGATATAGAAGGTACGCTGACTATCTATCCCATAAAAGTAGAAAAGGCTGCGCGGAAATGGCGGAAGAGAAACGAGGGAGAGAAGGATAATTCATACATCATACCTTTGGGTGGCAGTAAGCCTGCGCTGATAGAGGAACCGATTGTAATTAGACGTGAAACGTGAAACAGAAACACGGGACTGCGAGGAAGCGCGGATCCCGAAATGAATAGATAACTAATGGTTAATTCCCCCTTCGAAGGGGAAGATGAGTTTTGGGATTAGCGAATTGAAGTTGTTACGATAAAATTGAATATGCATTAATTTGAGATGGGGATGTTCCCTAATCAATTATATAAATCTATGATAAGACTACAAAAGTCTATTATTCTATTTTTATTATCTTTTATCATGTAGATTAATTGGATTAAGATAATTGATAAGACTTTTGTAGTCTATTATGTAGTTTTATTCGAAGCATCTTATGTATAATGTGATAACGATGAGATTGCTTTGTCGCTTCGCTTCTCGCAAAGTGAAATGTTTTAAGTACCCCTTTAAATTCCTGACTGCTTTAGCAGTTCCCCCTGTTGGGGAGAGACTTTTTAAAAGAGTTTTGTAGTCCAATCAATTATATAAATCTATGATGATACTACAAAAGTCTATAAGCAAACTATAATAGAGCGAATTTTATTGATGATTTAATTTCTTATAATCACATCCCGAGACTTTTGTAGTCCGGGTTTATTATGAATAAAATGTATAATTGAAAATTGTAATAAACATAAATTATAGATGGGGATGTTCCCTAATCAATTATATAAATATGCGATAAGACTACAAAAGTCTATTATTCTATTTTTATTATCTTTTATCATGTAGATTAATTGGATTAAGATGATTGATAAGACTTTTGTAGTCCATTTATTTTATGATATCAGGCGAAAAAAATATTAAAAGTAAAGTACGCACATTACATGGAAGATAAGTTTAAAGAAAAAAATTGGGTGAGTATAAAAAAAAGGATAGATGAAAAAGAGTTTTGGGGAAATCTTTGATTTGCAGGGTGACTTAGACTAATTGTTGGACTGCATTCCTGTCTGTTTCAACAGAAACTATGTTGATGCACCGCACTGACATAGTCAGTGCAATCCAAAAGTGTTAAGCATAAAAAAAGAGAGGTCATTCCGAAGGAGTCCTTCGGATAAACCTCTCTTTACAGTTTCAAAAATAAAATACTTTTTTCAGCTTACAAACGGACAGGCTGCAAAGTGTCCGGGTCTTTTCTCATCAAGGGGAGGTACAGCATCTGCACAGGAAGGCTGAGCAATGGGGCATCTTGTTCTGAAGCCACAGCCGCTTGGTTTATTAAGCGGTGTAGGTACATCACCTTTTAAAATTATCCTCTCTTTATGACGAAGATCCGGGTTCGGCAGCGGCACAGCAGATAGCAGCGCCTTGCTGTATGGATGGACCGGGTGATGATAAATCTGCTTGCCATCGCCAACTTCAACAATATTGCCAAGATACATAACTGCAATTCTTGAACTTATATGCTCAACCACTGAAAGGTCATGCGCTATGAATAAAATGCTCAGGTCAAATTCTTTCTGCAGCTCCTGCATAAGGTTAATGACCTGTGCCTGAATAGATACATCAAGTGCAGAAACGGGTTCATCAGCTATAATTAGCTTCGGATTTGTAGCAAGTGACCTTGCTATTCCAATTCTCTGCCTTTGACCTCCTGAAAATTCATGGGGATATCTCTTGGATTGTTCAGCCTGAAGTCCAACTTTTTGAAGCAGCCAGGATATCTTTTCCATTCTTTCCTTTTTATTCATCTGGGTATGATAAAGCATAGGTTCTTCTATTATCTGCCCAACTGTCAGTCTTGCATTAAGAGATGAATATGGGTCCTGAAAGATCATTTGTATCAGGCTTCGGTATTTTCTAATATGATTTCTGGAAAGCTTAAGAAGCTCAACTTCACCTTCATTTGTTTTAAGCCAAACTTCTCCGGTAATAATAACATCCGGTGAAGAGAATTTCAGAATATTAATTATGGCTTTACCTACAGTGGATTTACCGCATCCGGATTCACCCACAAGCCCAAGTGTTTCACCCTGCTTGATAACGAAATTTACTCCGTCAACAGCTTTAACCTCGGCAACTTTTCCCAGAAACACTCCGCCTGTAACAGGAAATTTCACTTTAAGATCAATAACTTCGAGTATATTTTCTTTATTCATGTTTTATATCCATTAAATGACAGCGCACCTGCCTTCCGGGTGAAATTTCCTTCAGTTCCGGTTCTTCAAGCCAGCATTTATCCATAACTTCCGTACATCTTGTGCAGAATTTGCATCCTTTTGGCAGCTCCAGAATATGAGGAATAATTCCGGGTATTGCCTTCAATTCACCCTGATCATCTTTATATGGATCCGGCAGAGACTGAAGCAAACCTCTTGTATATGGGTGCTTAGGGTCTTTGAATATTTCAAATACATTTCCAACCTCCTGAATTTTCCCTCCGTACATTACTATGACCCTGTCACACATTTCGGCAACAATACCAAGATTATGAGTAATAAGTATTATAGCTGCATCTTCTCTTTTCTTTTTGATCTTCAGCATAAGGTCAAGTATCTGAGCCTGAATAGTTACATCAAGTGCAGTTGTGGGTTCATCTGCAATTAAAAGAGAGGGATTGCATGCAAGCGCCATAGCTATCATAACCCTTTGGCGCATGCCGCCTGAGAACTGGTGCGGATAGTCTTTCATTCTTCTTGCAGCATCAGGTATTCCTACTGCTTCGAGCATCTCAATTGCGATCTTTTTGGCTTCTTCTTTTTTTACTTTCTCGTGAGTAAAAATTACTTCCATGATCTGTTCGCCTATTTTCATCACAGGGTTCAAAGATGTCATAGGTTCCTGGAATATCATAGCGACTTCATATCCCCTGTACTTCTTCATTTCCTCGTAGGAAAGTTTCAGCAGGTCAACCCCGCGGAAGAGTACTTCTCCGCCGACAATTTTACCCGGCGGATCAGGTACAAGCCTTGTGATAGAATAGGCGGTTACTGATTTACCTGAACCTGACTCGCCAACTATACCAAGAACTTCACCTTCAAAAATATCAAAAGATACATCATCAACAGCCTTTGCAGGAAATTTTCCTTTTAGCTTCTTATCTTCATCGTAAAATTTCTTAAGGAATTCTTCTTTTTTATATATCTCTTCTGTTTTTTGCTGTTTATCGGTTGCTTCAATAAAGAAATATGTCCGCAGGTTTCTTATTTCAACTAATTTCTTCATATAATTATCTCAATCTTGAATATACTTTCGGGTCAAAAGCTTCACGAATTGCCTCGCCAATAAATACAATTGCTATAAGCGTTAAAAACATTGCTCCCAGTGGTACTGCAACCAGCCACCAGTGTTCAATATTGTTCATACCCTGCCTGACAAGCTGTCCCCAGCTTGGAGTAGGCGGCGGAAGTCCGAACCCTAAGAAATCAAGTGAAACCAGCGCGCTGATATCTGCTACAATAGCAAATGGAGCAAATGAAATAATGGGAGTTAAGGAATTAGGAAGTATATGTTTGAAAATGATTGTCCTGTTTTTTGCACCAAGTGATACAGCTGCCGAAACATAATCTCTTGCTTTTTCCCTGTAGAACTCACCCCTTACATAATATGTAATTCCCATCCATGTGAACGCAGTTAAAATAAGCACAAGCAAAATAAAATTTGGCTGAAGTATAGAGCTTACTATTATCATTACATATAGAAATGGCAATGTACTCCAGATTTCTATAATTCTTTGACCGAAGATATCAACTTTACCTCCAAAAAAACCAAGCAGCGAGCCAATGCTAACACCAATCAAATAAGCAAAAAAAGTAACAACAAGCGCAAAGGAAATTGAAATATTGAAGCCATACAATGTCCTTGCAAAAACATCTCTTGCCCTGTCATCAGTACCGAAAAAATGCCTGCCGGTAGGGGGGTGCGGGGGACTTCCTTCTATTTCATCCAGTAAATTCTCATTGGGGCTGTAAGGAAACAGCGGCATTAGGACCCAGTTGTCGCCTCCATTTGATTCAAAACTCTTTTTAAGATTCCGGTAATTTACTTCTCCATAACCTGTCTGCCCAAAGAAACTTTCTTCATATATCCCGCTCTTGAAGAGCGGGAAATAATAATCGCCATTATATTTTACAACTATTGCAGTGTGGTTAATAAACAGAGGGAGTAAAAATGATATCACGTAAAGTATCAGCAGTAACAGAAATGAATAATAACCGCGCTTAATTGACTTAAACTTGCGCAACCTTTTTCTGAAAATTGAAACTGATACTTTATCTTTGGTTTTATCTGTTTTCATTTATGTTAAATTCTTATTTAAACCTGATCCTTGGATCGAAAATTGCATAAAGTATATCCGAAATTATATTTCCTATAAGCAGTAAAAAAGAAGAAAGCACAAGTATTCCCATTGTAACAGGGTAATCCCTTTGTTCAATTGACCTGAAGCCAAGAAGTCCCATTCCGTTAATATTAAATACTGTTTCTATCAGAAAACTTCCGGCAAGGATAAGTGATAAGAAGTGACCCAGTCCTGTTGCTATTGGAATAAGTGAATTTCTTAAAGCATGTTTAAAAATTACTCTTTTTTCAGAAAGTCCTTTAGAAAACGCAGTTCTGATGTAATCCTGGCTCAGGTTTTCTATTACTGAATTTTTTGTGAGTATAGTAAGAGTTGCAAAACTTCCTACAAGGTAAGATGCTACTGGTAAAAATGTATGCTGTAACTGGTCTATAATCTGGCTCCATAATGTCAGGTTATCAAAATCCTCAGAGCGGAAACCGCCAAGCGGAAACACATCCCATAAGCTGCCGCCGCCAAAGAACACAAGCATAATAGTTCCAAAAGCCCACCCGGGTATAGAGTAACCCATAAACACCAGCACAGATGAAACGAGGTCGAACTTTCCGCCATTCTTAACTGCTTTAATAACTCCAAGTGGAATGCATATAAGATATGTAAGTATGAATCCGATTAAACCAAAATAAATTGATATAGGAAACCGGGAGATTATTATATCCCAGACAGGCTCCGCGTAAACATAAGACCTTCCCAAATCAAGAGTAATCATATTGCCAAGCCATTTGAAATATCGTTCATGAATTGGGAGGTCAAATCCATAAAACTTCTTCATCTCCAGCATCGCAGATTCAGGAATTTCTATACCACCGCTTAAGTTTTGGCTAGAGGATCCAACTTCACCGCCCTGCATCTGTCCGCCCATTCGCAGTTTCAGAAGTTCTCTTTCAAGCGGACCTCCCGGAACAATTTGCAGGATAAAAAAAGTTATTAGAGTAATTCCTAAAAAGGTAGGAATTATAAGTAATAAACGCCTGATAAAATATGCTGTCATATAGTTTTTTTTCGGTATTATTAATCAAAGATGACTTTTGTGTAGAGTAAAAGTCATCTTAAATTTAATTTATTTTCCCGCTGCTTCTTCTTTTTCTTTAACCATTAACCAGTATTTCTGATCAACTTCCTTTACTTCAATTTTCTTTTTAGGATCAGATTTTACTGCATCATATTCAGCAGCTTTTTCAGGGTCATAATACCAAACTATTGCTGTAAAGAGATAGTCAGTTGTTCTTGGCAGGATCCATTCAGGGTAGCTGAATTTATTGTGGAAAGCTATTCTTTGATAAGGTGCGTACCATCCAAATCCATAACCGAAATAACTGCATGCAATTTTGTCTATTTCGCGAATTATTTTAATTCTCTCTTTTTTATCGTAAGTTATATTGTACAAGTTGCAAAGTTCGTCAATTCTTGCATCTTTAATACCTGTCCAGTTTACTGTATTTGGTGAATCAGCTGTATTTGATTTCAGCATACTTTCAGGATTGGGAATTCTTTGCCCTGTCCATGCAGTTACAAGTATTGTGAAATTTCTTTCATTTCCAAGTTTAAACCTAGTTGTTCCGTCTATCTGTTTCAGGTTAAGTTTTATTCCTGCTTTTTTCAGGTCTTCCTGGAATATTGTTAAGTATCTTTCCTGACCCGGTCCACCATCAAACGGAAGGTTAAGTTCAAATACTTTTCCGCTTTTTACAAGATAACCCTCAGAATTTTTATCTTTCCATCCAGCTTCTTCAAGCAGCATTCTTGCTGAATCTAAATTAAAACCAATTCTGGGATTACCTGGGTTTTCATAAACAGACCCGGGAAAATATGAATATTCCATTTCATAAGAAGTGAAGAAAAGTTTTTCATTGAACTTTACTCTATCCCAAAGGTATGTTATTGCTTTTCTTAACCTGATATCATCAAATGGGGGTTTACGCATGTTGAAAACAAGTCCTTGCACACCATTTGGGTTCTCGTTGAATACCCTGTATCGTGCAATGAGTCCGCGTTTGTATTCGTCAAAATCAAAACGCTCAGCCCACCACTGTGCGCGGTTTACCCCATAAATATCAAGATCACCTTTTTTGAACTTTTCAAATGCAAGAGATTCATCCTGTATGACTTCAAATTTAACTAAATCAAAATTGTTTAAGCCTATATTGCTTCTTTCTTTTTCAGCCCAATAATCACTTCTTCTTCGGAACGTAATAGATTGACCTTTGCTGATACCATCTTTCACAATAATATATGGTCCGGTTCCTGGAATTACTTCGAATTGAAATTTTTCAAGGTAATCTCCGCCTTTAATATTACCAATAATATGTGCCGGCAAAATTCTCATTGAAGTAGCAAAATAAAGAAACTGTCTCCAGTTAAGTTCTTTTGTTTTAACAGACACTATATATTTGCTTTCGGCTATGGGCTGTTCATATGTTCCGTAAAGAATATTTGAATATGCCTCCAGTATTCCTGGATCAACCTGCAGTTTCCATGTTGCGATAACATCTTCTGAAGTAACCGGTTTTCCATCCGCCCAGCGGGCATCTGGATTTATTCTGAAAGTAAACTGTCTTTTATCCTCTGATATTTTCCAGTGCGTAGCTAAACCCGGAATAAAATCCTCAGTTATTGGGTCTGTGCCTAATAAAGGTTCATAAATCATACTTTCCATAAGGTTGTTTACATAAGAATTTGCGTCTTTTCCAATAGTTCTAAGTGTATTAGGAAAATCCGGAATCCTCATTGCAAACGATCCGCCTTTAATTGCATTTGAATCACCTAAAATATTGCAATTTGTTACTGTTTGCCATCCTTCTCCTGTAAAACCTTTTCCGCCCTGCTCAGGAGAAACTGAAAGATCAGCACCAGGAGGTGTATCAAATTGTTTAACTGAAATCGGTTTTGTTTCTATTTGTTTTTTTGGTTTTGTGGATTTGCCGCAGGAAATAAAAAACGCGGAAATAATAATTAAAACAAGTGTGCTTAAGAAATATTTGTTCTTCATGTTGAAAAGCTCCTTATATTATGAATGCAATTGTAATATATTGTATATTTCAAATATTGCAAAACGAAACTTCATAATATACATTAAAATTTGTCATATATCATTTTTTTTTATAGCTTGTTTTTAGGGTTTTGGAAGTGGTTTTTATCAAAATATAAGCATGTGAAACGTGATCCCGCTAAGCAACTAAAGTCAGGAAAGCGCGGGACTGCTGGAAAACGCAGAATGTGAAAAGTGAAATGTCATACTTCAACCGATAAGTTTTCAGGAAACCAATACTACAAAAGTCTATAAGCAAATTACAATATAACGAACATTAATACGGAGTTAGTTAAATATTATCACATCCCGAGACTTTTGTAGTATTATTATATGCTTCTATGCTGAACAATTTTAAATGATCAAGGGTGATATTAAATATGGTGATAAGACTACAAAAGTCTAATATTCTATTAATATAATAAGAATTCGTGAAGTGTATTTGATTTACAAAATATGATAAGACTTTTGTAGTATTATTATGTAGTTTTATTCGAAGCATCTTATGTATAATGTGATAACGATGAGATTGCTTTGTCGCTTCGCTACTCGCAAAGTGAAATGTTTTAAATACCCCCTCTAAATTCCTGACTGCTTCAGCAGTTCCCCATGATAGGGGGAGACTATCTTTAAGACTTTTGTAGTCATATACGATGAATCCTGTGGATGATATGCTATTTATTGGAAATAAAAAACCCACGATTTTGTGGTCGTGGGTTGTGAAAAATTACTATTGGATTCTTTTTTTTATGTTCAGGATTTATTCATATTATCAAGTACATCCATAACTTCTTTTACGGCTTTGGCTGAATCATCAAGAAGTTTTTTTTCATCATCATTAAGCTTTAGCTCAATGATCTTTTCAATTCCGCCTTTGCCTAAAATAACTGGTACGCCAAGATAAATATTCTTTAAGCCGTATTCGCCGTTTAGCCATGCGCATACAGGAAATACCCTTTTCTGGTCGCGAACAATTGCTTCAACCATTTGTGCAGCTGCTGAGCCCGGTGCATACCATGCTGATGTTCCCAGAAGGTTAACTATCTCACCGCCGCCTTTTTTGGTTCTGTCTATAATAGCATCAAGCTTAGCTTTACCAATAAGCTCGGTAACGGGGATACCTCCAATAGTTGTATAGCGGGGGAGCGGAACCATTGTATCACCGTGTCCGCCCATTAATACTGCCTGTATATCCTTTGGTGAAACGTTTAGCTCATCAGCAAGAAAAGCTTTGTATCTGCTTGTATCTAAAATTCCAGCCATACCAAAAACCCTGTTTGAAGGGAAATTAGAATTTATGTATGCGCAATAGGTCATTACATCAAGAGGATTTGATACTACAATAATAATTGTGTCAGGAGAGTGCTTTACAACTTCTTCGGTTACAGATTTTACAATTTTAGCATTTGTTGAGATAAGATCATCGCGGCTCATGCCGGGCTTTCTGGGTAAACCTGATGTTATCACAACAACTTCAGAATCTGCTGTTTTTGAATAATCGCCTGTTGTACCGGTGGTCTTTGTATCATACATATTGATAGCTGAAGTTTCCCATATATCAAGCGCTTTACCCTCAGCGAAGTTTTCTTTGATATCAAGAAGTACGACTTCGTTTGCAATTTCGTGGTGAGCTAATACTTCCGCACATGTTGCGCCAACATTTCCTGCTCCTATTACTGATACTTTCAATTTATTTGCCTCGTTTGATTTAAATTATTATGGTTTATATTATTTTAGTTAATTATTTAGTAGTCATCCCATGACTCAATGTCATCGGATGACTGAATGATTACTTAGCGATGACTAAAAAGAAAGCGAGTGAACCCTGGTCCACTCGCTGCTCTTGAAAAACTTCGGGCTGAAATTTCTGACCCATAAATAATAAAACTATTTGGATGAAGCTGAATTTGCTTCAACGGGCTGAATGCTGATCTTTTTCTTTGATCTGGTATGATCGGTAAATTTAACTTTACCTGTTATCATAGCAAAAATGGTATCATCTTTACCAAGACCGGTATTAACACCGGGAAGGAACTTAGTTCCTCTTTGTCTTACTATTATGCTGCCTGCTGTAACAAGCTCGCCGCCAAAACGCTTAACGCCAAGTCTTTGGGAATTACTATCGCGGCCGTTCTTTGTGCTTCCTAAACCTTTTTTATGAGCCATTATTTATACAATTAAAAATTATGGATTACTGAATACGAATTTAAATTGAAAAGTAAAAATATTTAAAATTATTTAATTGAGTTTATCTCAACCTGAGTATATTGCTGGCGATGTCCTTTTGTGCGTTTATAACCTTTTCTTCTTTTCTTTTTGAAGACGATAACTTTATCATCTTTCAAGTGTCCAAGAACAGTAGCTTCAACATTCATAGAAAGCTTTGGAGCGCCAACCTGGAATGATTTATCATCCTGGCTGAACATTAAAACATCGCTGAAAGAAACTTTTGCGCCAACATCATCTTTTATCCTGTTAATAAAAATTCTGTCATTTTCAGTAACTTTGTATTGCTTACCTTTAATATCTACTATTGCGAACATTTTACTTATGTTTAAATTATTATTATTATTTACAATGGCATGTGGAGCTAAGCGGGATCGAACCGCTGACCTCTTGAATGCCATTCAAGCGCTCTCCCAGCTGAGCTATAGCCCCGTACTGAATTTAGAGAATTACAAATGTAGCGAAAAATTGATTTAAATTCAATTCAGAATTAGGTGAAATTTGTAAGAAATGGTATTATTTAACAATTTTCTGAGATTACATATTACTTTCGTAAATAAGTAATTTTTAATTATTTACATATCTCTAACAAATGTTACATTTAATTCAATAAGGTACTTACTGTCTTCGTTATTTATCTTAAGGCTGAAATTATTCCCAAACTGCAAATAAAGGTATCTTTTAATTGAACTTACACTAAATCCTTCTTCATCTTCGACTTTATGCGCATTTTCCTTTATATAATTCATTACTTTGAATGACAAATTACTCTCTTTGATACAGAGATTTATAATAATCCCGGGAGTTTCCCTGGAACCTTCCCTGTATTTAAAAGCATTTTCTTTCGTGAGATAAATACCATTTATAGAAGTCAGAAAACGCCATTTTTATTTTTTTTATTGTCCATAAAGTACGTATAGAGGCAATTACTAATCTTTCTTCTTTCAATTCGTCATACCAACTTGTCAATGTAGAATTTTGCAAGCCGAGTTTTTCAGCTATCGTCTTATAGTTAAGTTGTTCAACGATGTAGAGATGTAAAAATTCTTTTTGTTGATCACTCATTGTCATTGGTAGTGTGTCGCCCTAAAATGTCAGGTAACGTTTTGCGGGCTTGCGAAGTTGCGGACTTAAAAGCACAAAACTGTCAAGCCGCTACAAAGATAATAGAAAGCAGAAACTTTAATATACCACTGAACCCGCAATTTCCGCAAGCCCGCTGTTACCAGCAGTGTTTTTCTTTGTCAGTGTCCACCGTGCAAATAGTTGGCCCTCCGCCTGCTATTTTTGTCAATTATTTCTTAGAAAAAATTCCCGCCCAACTTTCCACACCAAGAAAGACTAAATGAAAGGTAACTCCAATATTCCGTGTCACTGCTCCATTAGGAAACGTGGTGAGAAAATTCCAATGTATAACATAAACAATAAGGATAAAAAAATGAAGCAATGCACCAATGCGATTCCACTTTCTCCTGTCGTCCTGATATGAACCCATCCATAAAACTATTCCTGTCAGTGCGGCTAATTCG
>JAYTUN010000210.1:0-43977 GCA_043744495.1 Ignavibacteria bacterium | reverse complement strand
AATATCCAAGATTGCGATAAGTTTTATTGCGAAATTCCTTACCATATCCCGAGCTTCCGCGGAAATCTATATCAAGTATAACAAATTCTTTCTGCGTGAGATATGTATCTACCATGAAATTATCGCGGTAAGGTGAAAATCCGTTAGTTACATTCTGCAGATAACCATCCCCGTGTACAAAGCAGATGAGCGGATATTTCTTCTTTGGATTGAATTTTTTGGGCTTGTAAACAAAACCATAAATTAACTGTCCGTCTTCTTCATTATTGAATGTAATTATCTCGGGCAGGCTCCATTCAACCGCAGTAAACTTGGGTGATATAGTATTTGTGAGCTGCCTGGCTTCACCCGTTGAAATATTAAGCACGTAAAGCTCGTTTGGTTTGTTGATGTATGAGTGGAAATAGAAAAGATATTTGCCATCTGAAGATAATTTTAATTCTTCTGCACTGCCATGTTCTTTAGTAAGCTGGATTAAATTAGATCCGTTGAGTTCAACTGAATATAAATTGTAATCATAAGGCGCTTCTATATTTGCAGTAAAGTAAACTTTACCTCGAGTTCTATCTGTAATCGATTCAAGTATGGTAAAGGGTCCGCCTGCTATTGTGCTGAGCTCAGATCCATCTGTTTTAATTTTAAAAAGATTATTATATCCCGATATTTCAGATTCAAACATAACGTACTTGCTATCAAGGAACATCGTCCGGTTTAAATGCCTTTCAAACCAGGAAGTATCGCTTTCAGTATAAAATTCTTTAATATCTTTTGACGTTACATCGTATAAAAATAATTTTCTTGAATGCCTGTCAAGAGTTTCAATATCCAATAGTAGCTTTGTGCCATCGGGAGAGTACTCGCCATAAGTTGTGGAATATCGCACACTACCAGGATAATTAAATTCATTCAACTGTTTATATATGGAATCATTAGCGGTTTTGTAAATTGCATATTCATAAAAATTTACTTTTGAGGTTCCCCTTTTTTTTGTTTCTGCTTTTACAAATTTTCCGTTATAGTCAGGGATAACAACAGGTGTTTTTGATGAGTTATTATACTTAACAACAAAAATACGTAATTCACATTTTGGATTACCCTGAAAGTTGTCGGTCATATCTACAACCTGGTAGGAGATGGAATCGGATTCATCAGTAGTTAATGCCAGCTCATTTGATGCAGCTTTTGTGCTGTCATATTTTCTTAAGAAAAAATTACCTCCACGCCTGAACAAAACATAATTGCCAATTACCTGGGGAGAGTATTCATACTTATCGGTTTCAGTAAGCCTGATATCCTTTGTGTATTTCCGTGAATTAACGAAATCTTTAGTGAGATAAACATCACCATTAATAACAGTAAGTGCGTTACCGCCAGACATAACAACAAATTCAGATGCTGTTTCGCCGGTATCAGAATATTTGTATGTATCGCCGGTTTGATAATTCATATCAAAAAGGCTCAGCATGCCGTCATAGTCATCATCGGCATAGTAATAAATCTTTTGGGAATTTACGTTAATGAATTTTAGTGACGGGCGTGGATTAATGATATTTGTATCCTGAAAAATGTAATCAAGAGTGAGATCCTGTGGGTAAGAGAGTGATGTAAGGAGGAAGAGAAATATTATTATCATTCTAAAGGAAGCAAAGAGTTGTGAAAAATCTATTTTATAATTAAAGAATGGATTCTTCCTGCCTGAACTGCCGTTTCGGCAGCCAGACGCTGCACTCAGAATGAGAAACAATTCGTTCAGGATTTTAATAATGTAGCTCTTCAACTTTTTCTCTTTCACGAATAAGATGATACTTATCGCCATCTACCAATACTTCGGCAGGACGCAATCTTGCATTATAGTTTGATGAAAGAGAATAGCCGTATGCACCCGTTGTTAGAACAGCAAAACGGTCGCCGCGCTCAAGCTTTTGAATGCTGCGTTTTGCCGCAAGGAAGTCACTGGTTTCGCAAACTGGTCCAACAATATCAACTTTCTCAAAGCCTGTATCTTTCAGGGTTAAGGGTACAATCTGGTGATATGCCTGGTAAAGACATGGTCGCATCAGGTCATTCATACCCGTATCTGTAATTATGAATTTTTTAAGCTCGCCCTGTTTTGTGTATAAAACCTTGCCCACAAGCACACCTGCATTTGCAACAAGTGACCTGCCGGGTTCAATAATAAGTTTTTTATTATATGTTGAAAGCATTTTAATTACTGATTCAACATGCTCGCCAAGCGGCGCATAGCTGGTGGTATCATCTTCTTCGGGTATATACCTGTGTGTTAAGATATTTTTATATTGCACTCCGAAACCTCCGCCAAAATTTAGATAGCGAATATTAATGCCCATCTTTTCAACTTTTTCAATTAGCTCGCCAAGATATTTTACAGCTTCTATGTATGGACTTACTTCTGTAATTTGAGAGCCGATGTGTGAATGAATTCCGATAACATCAATATTAGGAAGCCCGTTTGCTGTTTTGAAAACTTCCATAATATCTTTGCTATCTATACCAAATTTATTTTCCTTCATTCCTGTTGTAATGTAAGGATGAGTTTTAGCATCTATATCAGGATTTACCCTGATGGATATTCTTGCAATAACACCAAGTCTGTGCGTAATTTCTGAAATAACTTTTATTTCCTGAAGCGATTCAACAGTGAAATTGAAAATATTTTCTCTTAGGGCGTATTCTATTTCTTCATCGGTTTTGCCGACACCTGTGAAAGTTATTTTATTTCTGAGATAACCGAACTTTAGCGCAAGATAAAGCTCGCCGCCTGAAGCTATTTCAGCTCCTGCGCCTTCTTCTGCAAGAAGCCTGAGAATTTCAGGGTTAGAATTTGCCTTAATAGCATAGCAGTTGATGAAGTCAAGCTTTGAATTAACCAGCGGCTGGTTAATTTCCCGGTAATTCCTGAGTATCTGGTTCTTACTGTATAAATATAAAGGAGTTCCAAATTCCTTTGCAAGATCTTCAACAAGGAAATTTTCAGCATATAAATGATTATCTTTTATGTAAAAATGGTTCATATATTAATATTAAATTAAATCATGTAAATTAACTTCAAAAATATACTATTGTTATGACTAAAGAAATGAAATAAATGGAGTTTATGTAGTTACGAATTGTATAACTAAAAAATAAATGTCAGGTAAATACCTAAAGGCTTACCCGACACAACTTTTTATAAAACAATAAAGGGGTCAATGACCCCTAATGATATTTTTATCCGAAGGATGCTGAGCATAATTTAAAATCCAATATCGCTATCGTTACTATCTCTATCCTTATTTTTACGTCTATCCTGCTGCTTTTTATCTCTTTCACCGAAGTTATAAGTAATGTTTAGGAAAAATGTTCTGGAATCTCTTTTTCTTTTTAATGTTTCGCTGAAGGTAACATCATTGAAAACACCCTTAAATGCTAAGTTATCCATAATATCACTAACCTTTAAAGTAAGGCTAAGTTTTTTATCAAAGAAATCTTTTTTCAAAGATGCATCAAGACTTTGGAACGGCTCAAAGTATCCCTGCGCAACAATTCTTTTACCGGAATAAAAATACGATATGCCAAGGCTAAAATCCATTGGAAGCATTAGGGTTGATAAAAACCGTGCAGACCATACACTTCCATTATTACTGAAATTTGACGAAATGTTTGTAGCATCAACTTCCCGTCTATAATAGCTAAATGTTCCGTTCAGGCTCCAAAACTTAACTGGATTAATATTTGCAAGCAGCTCGCCGCCATAAGATTTCGTCTTTCCATAATTTACAAAAGTAACAACTGTAGATGTGCTATCTTTCAATGTTCGGGTTCTTGCAATTTCATCTTTGGTCTGTCTGTAAAATATAGTAGGTGTTATAGTTAAGAAAGGTAAGAAATGAATATAGCTAAGCTCGTAAGAATCAGTATATTCAGGGATTAAATCAGGGTTTCCTATGAAGAAATTGTTAGCGCCTCTAACAGAAAGAAAAGGGTTTAACTGTCTTGGTCTAGGTCTGTTTATTCTTCGGGTATAGCTTAGCTGAATTTCATTCTTACTAGAAATTTTCTGCGAGATGCTTGCGCTTGGAAAAACATCAAAATAATTTTTATCAAATGTTTGTCCGTTATTTTTAAGCTCGCCTTTTGTATAAGTTAACTCTGCTCTTAAACCTACCGAATAGCCAAAACTACCAAGTTGCTGTGTATAGATACCATATAATCCCTGAACGTTTTCGTTGTAAACAAACCTGTTAGATTGTCCAAAATCTGAAACGTAATTGTTTGACGAATAATCAAAATTACTTAAATTGTAATCAGTATCCCTTCTTTTGTAACCGCTTTTGAAACCGGTTTCCAGCTTAATATCTTTATTAAATGGATGGACATAATCAATCTGACCAGAGAAATCGTCATTTTTTTCATCCTGTAATGTTTTGGTATTTTGGGGATTAGGTATTACAGGAAAAGTATAACTATACAAATTAAAATCCTCATTGTTTTCATTGTTGCGCGAATATGTAAAATCAGATGTCAGGTTACGTGATGGGCTTTTAAAATTCATTTTATAATTCAGGTTTAAATCAAAAGTATTACTTTTGTTGTTTGAATTCTGTGATGATGAATAATCTGCTATAAGATTGTTTGAAAAATCAGTTTCTTTTACAGAAGAAAAGTCAAGCCCTGTAGTTTTTGAATTCTGATAAGTTAAAGAAAAGCCAATAGCGTTAAGCTTATTAATAAAATAATCCATTCCCGTTTTCACAAGGTGAGAGTTATTTCTTGAATTCCCGCTGTTTGTAAGATTAAATTCAGTGTTTGATATATAATTAGTTCTATCGTTAAAGCCGGATGGAACAAAGTTAAACAAACTATAATTGTAATTTGCGAATAAATTAACTTTATTGTTTTTTAATCCAACACTTGTTAGTCCGTTATACTTATCGCCATTTCCAATATTGATACTAATATTACCATTAATTCCAATGTTTGTTGAAACGTTTTTCTTCATAATAACATTTAAAATTCCTGAACTCCCTTCAGCTTCAAATTTAGCTGATGGATTTGAAATCAGTTCAATGCTTTCAACCGAGCTTGCCGGTATTTGCTGCAATATGGAGTTCCTATTTGAACCTTCAAGCCCAAAAGGTCTTCCATCAATTAAAATTTTTACCCCCTCCCCACCACGAAGACTGATATTTCCATCCTGGTCAACAGTAACCGATGGGATTTCCTTAAGAAGGTCAATTAATGTATTTCCAAGGTTTGTAATATCTTTGCCAACATTAAAAACTTTTTTATCAGGCTTGAATTCTATACTGCTTTTTTCACTTTCAACAACAATTTCATCTATTGTGGTTGTACCTGTTGATAGTTTTATTGGGTCAAGTGTAACACTCAGACTGTTTGGATTTATTGTAATACCGCTCACTACAGAAAGATTATAACCCACAAGATTTGCCTTTAGGTAATACCTTCCGAACGGAACATCTGAAATAATAAATTTACCTGAAGCATCTGTGGCTGTTCCCTTAACTAACGATGAATCTTTTACCCTGTTTATTGTAACATCTGCTCCTTCAACCGGAGCGCCGCTTGATTTATCTATAATAGAACCTGTAACTATTCCTGTTTTATCCTGTGCTTTCAGTATCCCGGGAACAGCACCTATTATAAGGAAAGCAATTACAGTTAATAATATTCTGATAGCAAAACTTCTTATGTGATTTTTCATATTTTATTCGATTCTTAAATAAACGCTAAAAACTGTAATAATTGTAACATAAATATAACTTTAAATGTTTTACATTGCTGTAAATTTATGTAAATGTAATATATATAATAGTAAAATCCGATTAATTCGCTATTTTTTTAACTGTTTTGCAGCCTGCAAACTCAGAAATCTGCTTTAGTTTGATTTTATATTTATGTTTAAAACCTGAAGTTGGCTTGAAATTGTATTCCCAAAATTCATTAATAATCCTGAATTCACCTGTTTTCCTATCAGCCTTTGTATCAATTTTTCCAACAAATGCATTTCCATACAATACAGGCAGGCAGAAATATCCGAACTTTCTTTTATGAGCAGGCACATAACACTCTATTATATAGTCAAACCCAAAAAGCGTATTTAATCTTTTGCGATTTATAACGGAGTTATCAAATGGCGAAAGAATGTGAACTTCATTCAGTTCGTTTTTAATATTCAGAGAATTTAATACTTTTTTTGTGCTGAAATAAGTTTCATTTTCAATTCCCTGTATATTTACAGGGATGATCTTTTTTTCTTCAAGCAACTTGTGCAATGTTGTTTTTGTCGAAGTCCGGTTATGATGCCTTAGATATGTCAATTCTTTTTCAGATGAGATGCCGTTTGCGTTAATGGATTTTAAAACGAGATGTTCGGAAAGTTCTTCATTGGTTGGAATAGTAATATCAATTGATGATGGCAGAAATCTTTCGGGTATTTCATACACTTTCTGAAAGCTTTTCCTGGCTTTTGCAACAAGACTGCCGGTATGGAAAAGGAATTCAAGTCCCTCTTTTGAGGGCTTCCAGTTCCACCACAAACCGCGCTTTTTAGGGTCTTCAAAATCGCGTGACTGTAACGGACCTTCGTTTTTAATTCTATCAATAATAAAACTCAGCATCTTTTTATTTTTCTTTTCCCAATGAGTGTATTTTTTGGCATACATTTGTTTTCTTGGCAGGGTGAACCTAAAATGTTTCATAGGCAAGTATGCTGCTGCATGATCCCAGAACTCGAATACTTTTTTATCCTTATCAATAAGCTCATCAAGCATTTCGTTTTTATATTCAGGCAGGCGTGTCCATAGAATATGTTTGTGAGCTCTTTCAACAATTGAAATAGTATCTATCTGAACATAGCCAATGTTTTCGATAATTTTCAGCAGATCTTTTTTTGCACCCTTTGGAGATGTTCTGCTTAAGAACTGGTGATCTATTGCAAGATTTCTTGCATCCTGAATTGAAATTTCGGTATTCTTCATAAGTTTAAAAGGGTGATCTCTCTATCGGTTAATTTTAAGTTTTTTCAATAGCTCATCTGTCATTTTATCAGAGTATGTTCCGAAAGCATCTACCAGTAAGCCTTTGATGCCATCTTTCGATGTTATAGCATATACAACTTCTTCATCACCGGGATCAGAATTGCCTTCAAAACGGTAGAATTCGGTTATTTCAAAATCTTCGGGGTGAAGCTTAAGGGAAAGATCTTTGCATTCGATTGAATCGCATTCAATATTGAAATTCTTTGTGAATCCCCGCTTAACAAGGTCATTTATCGCTTCGGAAAGTGTATCGTATGATCTCATAATTTATTTAAAGTAATTCTTAAGGTAATTGTTCAGGGCTTCTTCTTCATACTCACCGTCTTCACCCGGGTATCTTAACACACTTTCAAATTTTCCGGTTTCTTTTGCAATTGCCCAAATTATACTTTCACCGGCAGGCATAATATCAGGTAGAAGTTTAAATATTTCGTCTTCATATGCTTCATTTGCATTTATAAACTGCCAGCCGTTGGATTTAAAGAAAGTGATGAGTTCATCCAAAAATTTGGCATTTAATGCATTATGATGCAGCAGCAATGTATGTTTTACATGTCTGCCTGTTAGCAGAACTGAAAGGCTGTCATAATACATTGCTCTATTATAGATATGTGAGATATAGTACTCCTTAAACGGCTTTATATCAAAATCCGGGTTAAGTTTTAGGGTATCATTCATCCTGCCATCTATATACCAGTCGGATGCATCAATTGAAGCATACCCCATTTTATATCCTTTATCATGAAGAAATTGCCTGAACCCGTCTCTTTTTTCAGGGGTATTGCCTTCTTTTAAAAAAGGAAAGCGGTACAGTTTTGTGTATCCTTTGATTTCCTTTATTATTGAATCGCATTTTAAGAAATCATTTTCATAATCGCTGAGCGATATTTTTTTAGAATGAAAATAACTGTGGGAAAATGAATGATTGCATATCATGTGCCCTTTATCACTCCACCTGTTCAGCAAATTAATTCCTTCAGCTGAATTGATCCTTTTTCCGCTTACAAAAAGTGCAGCCTTTAGACCGTTATTCTGCAATGTGTTCAAAATTGCATCATCTTTTTCAATCCATGTCATGCCGCCTGATGATTCAGTGTTCGGGTCATCAAATGTTAAAGCTATCTGCGGATGGTTTTCCTGTGAATATATAATCAGTTGGAAAATGAAAATAACGCCAATTAGTTTGAGTATTAATTTCAAATTTATATTGTCCTTTTAAAAAAAATATTATTAATTAGTTCAAGCAAAGATAAACCATAGCTGTAAAAGATAAAATACTCAAATACTATTACAATATGAATGTTTACTCAATTTCATTTATGCATTATATTGGTTATGTTTGCTCAGGATTTCTTACAAATATCTGAAAATTATCCAGTATTAATAGGTTTTATATATATAAATGTCAACAAATCACGTTAAACCGATACTAAGCTTAAAGAATTTTTGCAGTAAAATGATAGATTACGCCGGACTTTTCCCGCCTGCAAGATTAGAGCTTGGTCAGGCTTTTCATAATTTTGTGTTTTACAGCCAGAGTGAGTTTAAATGGATGCTTGGTAAATTCATGATACCCATAAAAAAACTGGTTGAACTTGGAAGTATCCTAGATGATATGAAAATTAAGGGAGAGGTCTCTCTTTCAGTTCTTGGAAGCGGAGGGGAGAGCATAAATGAATTTGATAAAAATTTTTCAGAAGATATAAGTACGATAAAAGACTTTATATTTAAATATAGTTCAACTATATCAATTGATGCATTTGAAGTAAGGCTGCCAAAAGAGCTGTTTGAAAAAGATGATAATGATGAAATGCTTGATATGATGATATCTATTTCTGCAGGTCTTGAGGTTTCACTTGGAATAGAGACGCCGGTATTTTATGAAGTAACATTAAGTGAAAACTATGAGCAGGAAATTATCCGCGCTGTTGAAACGATTGCAAGTCTGGATAATGGCTGCGGCTATAAATTAAGAACAGGCGGCACGGAGCCTGCTGCTTTTCCCAAGCCTGAAGTAATTGCATTTGCAATTATGACCTGCTGTGAGTTTAACGTGCCTATGAAATGTACTGCTGGACTTCATCACCCAATAAGGCATTACAACGA
Source organism: Ignavibacteria bacterium (assembly GCA_043744495.1). Taxonomy (GTDB): domain Bacteria; phylum Bacteroidota; class Ignavibacteria; order Tepidaquicellales; family OLB5; genus OLB5. The sequence continues at coordinate 34,813 of JAYTUN010000210.1, read as the reverse complement.
GGAAGTTAAAGCAAATATGCACGGATTTATGAATGTATTTGCCGCAGGTATTCTGGCTTATACATATAATCTGGATGAAGAGGAATTACTTGAAGTGCTGAATGATGATGACCCGTATCAATTTATTTTTGCTGATAGCAGTTTTGTGTGGAATGAATTAGAAGTATCTTCTCTGCAGATAACCGAAGCCAGAGATAATTTTATGTTATCCTACGGCAGCTGTAGCTTTGATGACCCAATAGAAGACCTAAAAACAATGGAGTTTCTTAAACAATGAGATCATTTATAGATGTTAGCCATGAGTCACATTTCCCGATTCAAAATTTACCTTATGGTGTATATAAATTAAAAGTTGGCTCACAGCCTGTTTGCGGTGCTGCAATTGGCAATTATGTTGTAGATCTATCAATACTGGAAGAAAAAGGTTTCTTTAAGCAAACTTTGCTTGGCGATAGGAAAGTATTTGATAAATCAAGCCTGAATGCTTTCATGTCAAAAGGGCGTGAAGTATGGAAGCAAGTAAGGACTGTTTTACAGATGGCGCTGGGTGATGAAAACCCGATGCTGCGTGATGATAAAGACCTACAGAAAATTGCTTTTATTCCGATGAAGGATGTTGTGATGTGTCTGCCTGTCGAAATTGGCGACTACACAGATTTTTATTCATCGCGTGAGCATGCTACAAATGTTGGAATAATGTTCCGCGGAAAAGATAATGCATTAATGCCAAACTGGCTCCACATTCCAATAGGTTATCACGGCAGGGCAAGCTCTATTATAGTGAGCGGAACAAATGTAACCAGACCTAATGGTCAAACAAAGCCCGCAAATGAAGAAAATCCGGTATTTGGTCCCACTAAAATGCTTGATTTTGAGCTTGAAATGGGATTTTTCATTGGACCCGGAAACTCACTTGGAGAAGCTATATCTATAGATAAAACTTATGACCATATTTTTGGTATGGTACTTGTAAACGACTGGAGCGCAAGAGATATTCAGACATGGGAATACCAGCCGCTTGGTCCCTTCTTAGCTAAGAATTTTGCAACATCAATATCACCCTGGATAGTTACAATGGAAGCTCTGGAACCATTCAGAGTAAAAGGACCGGAACAGTATCCAAAACCGATGGAATATCTTGCCTCAAGGGGAGACTGGTCATTTGATATTAATCTTGATGTATTTTTTAAGACAGAAAAGCAAAAAGAACCATTTAAAATATCAGGCTCAAACTTTAAATATATGTATTGGAACATCTGCCAGCAGCTAGCGCATCACACAGTGAACGGCTGCAATACCAAAACAGGTGATATAATGGCATCGGGTACTATTAGCGGACCTACTAAAGATTCTTATGGTTCAATGCTTGAGCTTTCATGGAGAGGTGAAAATCCAATATTTTTGCCAGATGGTGAAGAAAGAAAATTTTTGAATGACGGAGATACTTTGATAATGAACGGTTACTGCCAGGGCAAAGGCTTCAGGGTAGGATTTGGTGAAGTTTCAGGGAAGATACTTCCTGCTAAACAAGAATGATGTTCGAATACACTATATATATACTATCAACAGTATTTTTAATATTTCTTTTATATGCGGTTATTACATTTACTATCGCATTTTTCAGAAAAGATTGACAAAATAACAACTTGCTTACTTTTCATGCTAAAGGAACACCACATTCCGGTAACAAGAACAGCAAGATATTATACGCTTGGTGAATTATCAGATAATACAAAAAATATCTGGGTAATGCTCCACGGGCACAGACAGCTTGCGGGGAAATTCATAACAGAATTTAATGAGCTTGCTGATAGCGGCAGTCTTATTTATGCACCCGAAGGCTTGATGAGATTATATATCAAAGGTGATAATGGCAATGTTGGCGCTTCATGGATGACCAAAGAAGACAGGGAATGTGATATTAAGGATTATGTGAACTATCTCGACAGGTTATTTTTTGATGAGATAGAACCTAAGGCAAAACTGCATTCAATTAAAATAAATGCGCTTGGATTTTCACAAGGCTCTGCAACACTTGCACGCTGGCTTATACTTGGTAAAGCAAAAGTTGATAAAGCTGTATTCTGGTGCGGCAGCCTTGCGCATGATGTAGATTACTCCAAAGCAAAAAATTTCAAGAACACAGAAATTCACCAGATTTTTGGAGCAAATGATCCTTACTATCCACAGGATGCTTCGCATAAAAGTGATTTTCCTGAATCACAGATTAATATTCTTAAGAATGCCGGTATTACTCCTAAATCATATATTTTTGATGGGGGGCATGAGATTTCCGTTAAATTGATGAATGAAGCTTCTGTTCTCAAATCCTGAACCTGGCTTCAGCCGGGTGAAGGATCCAAAAAATATTGTTGAAATTAATTGGAGATTAATTGAAATCCAGCATGAGGGACCATTCCTGTCCCGCATCAGGTGCGGGATAAACTCCGGCAGGTCACGAAGTGCGGTTTTATATCTTTAATAATTGAACAATAATTATCAATCCACAAGATGACCCAAATGGTACCCTCATCTTTACTTCACTCCTCACAAATAGTCCTATTTTTACGCAATAACAGCCATTTTCCTTATGACATAAATCATAATTTAATTAGATTTTTTTAGATAATTTTGTACAGTAGAATTATAAATAATATTTATGGAGATATCATGAGCTTTAAAACAATAATTGAACCCTTTAAGATAAAAGAAGTTGAACCTATCAGTGTAACAACTGAAGAAGAGCGCGTTAAGTATCTTAAGGATGCGCATTACAATCCTTTTATGCTTAAATCAGAGCATGTGCTTATAGATTTCCTTACCGATAGCGGCACATCTGCAATGAGTTCACGCCAGTGGGCTGCTATGATGGAAGGTGATGAGGCTTATGCCGGCTCAAGAAGCTGGATAAGGATGGAAGCTGTCATAAAAGACCTGACAGGATATGAATTTATTCTTCCAACTCACCAGGGCAGGGCAGCGGAAAGAATTCTGTATGGTCATCTTGGTGGAAAGGGAAAAGTATTTATCAGCAATACACATTTTGATACTACAAGGGCTAATATAGAGTTCAGCGGCGCCGAAGCGTTTGATATTCCCGTTGAAGAAGCCAAACACCCAATGCTTGACCATCCTTTTAAAGGTAACATGGATACAAAAGCTTTGGAAGAGCTGATAGTAAAACACGGACCCGAAAATATCGGCGGAGTAATTTTAACTGTTACCAATAACAGCGGCGGCGGTCAGCCTGTAAGCATGGCTAATGCAATTGAGATAAAAAAAATATGCAGTAAATATAAAGTGAATTATTTTTTAGACTGCTGCAGGATCGCCGAAAACTCTTATTACGTAAAACACCGCGAAGCAGCTTATGCAGATAAAACATATAAAGAAATTGCGCAGGAAATGTTCTCGCTTGCTGATGGCTGTGTAATGAGCGCGAAGAAAGACGGGCTTGTGAACATGGGCGGCTTCCTTGCATTAAAAGATAAGAAACTTGCTGATGAATGTACTAACCTGTTAATTATAACCGAAGGGTTTGCAACTTACGGGGGACTCTCAGGCAGAAGCATGGAAGCTATGGCTGTGGGCTTGCAGGAAGTTTTTGAACCTGACTACCTGCAATACAGAATAAGAAGTACAGCTTATCTTGGCGAGAAATTATATAAAATGGGTGTACCCCTTATCTATCCAATTGGCGGACACGCTGTATATATAGATGCCGCAGCATTTTACCCGCACATTCCGGTTGAAGAATACCCGGGGCAGGCAATGGTGTGCGAGCTTTATCTAAAGGGCGGAGTGCGTTCTGTGGAAATAGGCTCTGTAATGTTCGGAAAGTATGATGAAAATGGCAAATTAATCCCTGCCCCAAATGAGCTTGTCAGACTTGCCATACCGCGCCGCGTTTACACGCAAAGCCATATTGAATATGTGATAGAAGTATTTGAAAAAATGTTTGAAGGCAAAGAAAAGGTACGCGGCATGAAAATTACAGAAGCGCCTGAATTCCTAAGGCATTTTACAGCAAAGTTTGAGCGTCTTCAATCCTGAGCTCCGCTTCAGCGGGGCGCTTGCCTGCCGAAACAGCTCTGACTTGCTCCACGAAGTAGAGAAAGTAGTTCAGGCAGGAAGGATCTAGTTTTAAATTATACGGATTTAGGCAATTTCAATTTTGGCTAAAGCCGTTTCTATTATAAATTTTTATCCACGAGCTAAAGAGGCTGTCTCGAAACTATTTTTGCGAGGAGCGAAGCGACGAAGCAATCTCATAAATTTAACTAATTTCAAACAATAATTCATTTTTTTTAACTGTAAAACAATTAAAAAATGACTTATGAGACAAACTCTAAAGCTCTTGGCAACTCAAAAACTGTTCCCTCCCCTCGGGGAGGGTTAGGGTGGGGTCTCACCTCCCACTCAATTTATCCACATTCAGATCACTTGAATAACCCTCAGTATTTACAGCCCATGAATTTGCGGGATATATCTTCTGCTTATCATCCTTATCAACCTTAACATCAAGCTCCATGCCTACCTGTATTTTGCTTAAATGAAGCGTATCCACAAACCATCCCGCTGAGGCAGTATAGGGAGAAATGAATCCATCGTTAATTTCAAATGTAAAGAAAATCATTTTTTTAATATCACCGCCCTGTATGCCTTGAGATACTGAAATGATCTTTGCCTTAGCGGGGAATTCCGCATCCTGCTTCCTGCGGTTTTCTTCAGCCCATTTCTTCCGCCTCGATAAGCTCTGCTTTAAAAATAGAAAAATTATTGCAATAATAAGTATTGGTACCCCAAAGCTAATAATTAGTATTAGTGTGCCTGTTTCCATAAATAAATATTAAGTTGTTACAAACATAAAGATTTAGAACATAAAAAAAGCCCAGCAATTACCGGGCTTTTAAAAGGTGTCAGGTAAGCCAGACAACTAAAAGTTAAATTTTATATTTACACTTTAAACTGGCCGTTTGCCTGTGCAAACAAATGATCCATCCAGAACTTAGTCAGTTTTTCAAGTACGCTGTTACTTTTTAAACGAGCGTTAAGATTATTGAAATCAACTAAATCCATATTCTGGTCCTGGTTAAAACAAGAGAATACAAATGATTCCTTGCCTGTAATAGGGTCAACGTGCCTTTGCAGGCACTGCGCGCAAACTTCCTTCATCATGCACTGCATTGGCGAGTTTATACTTGCAATGGCAGTGTGAACAGGATTTATATAAGGCTGCAGAGTGCTGAAGCGTGCTTCCTGTACGGCTTTCATCATTCTGTCACTTCCAATTGCAATAATTCGGTTTATCTTTTTCAGGTCAAACATAGGCTCGCCTTTTCCGTCAGGTTCAAGCCTGCCTTCGGCATATGCTATCATAGCCTGCAGAATGTTTGCAGTTATGGCTCTATCCTGCGGTCTGCGCGGCTGTATGGTATCACCGAAATCATTTGACCATATTACCTGGTCGGTTCCTTCTTCGACTTCATCGCGTTTAAATACATCGCTTGTATTCCTGTAGCCTGCAAAGTAAACAACTTTATTGCCGTTATCCTTCAAAGCTTTGGCTACTGAAAAAAGTACCGCATTACCAAGTCCGCCGCCTGCAAGCAGAACTGTTTCACCGGTTGGAATTTCTGTAGGTGTGCCTGTGGGGCCCATCACAACAACACGCTCACCTATTTTAAGATGGCGGCATAGCCTTGAGCTTCCCCACATTTCAAGTATTATAAGGCTGAGTAATCCTTTTTCTTTATCAACCCATGCACCTGTTAATGCAAGTCCTTCCATCATCATCTTAGTTCCATCAATAACTGTGGCTGTAGTTTCATAATTCTGCAGCCTGTAGAACTGTCCCGGGTGGAACTTCCTTGCCTGAATGGGAGCTTTCAGGACAACTTCAATAATAGTTGGAGTTAATATATTCACTGCTTCAACTACTGCAAGAAATTCACTATCCAGCTTACGAATTAATTGATTGAATTTATCTTTGTTTGCGGTATCCTGTTCCTCTTTAATATCTTCTTTGAATATTTTTATCAGCTCTTTAAATCCGTCTTTAGCCGATGCCATAGCTTTAACAACGTTGCCGGCATAACTTGGATGATTATCGCCATACACAGTTACATATTTTCCGTTTTCATTATAAGAAGTAAAAAATCCTGTTTCATTTTTTTCGGTTTTAATAAGCTCACCGCCAGCACCAAGCTTATAAGTCTGGAAGAATTGTTTCCATTCATCTAACTGGAATGTACCGGGATGCTCACGCTCATAAATAACATTTGGTGATGTACCTGCTGCCACTACTACAGTTTTTGCCGGCAGAGTTATTGTTTCATCAAGGTCAATATATTTGCCGTCTTCAGTTTTTCCCTGTTTGCGGAATACCATTTCCTTAACAGCGCCGTATTCATTTGGTATGGCTTCCACGGGACTTAATTTTTCCCAGTAATAAATTCCTTCTTCAAGAGATTTAATAACTTCTTCATGGTTAAGCCTGTAAGCGGGCGAATCATTTACAGTTTTCCTGTAGCATAAAGTAACACCGCCCCACTTTCTTACCAGCGGAACGAAATTCGGCTCTTCACCGGCTTCAGCGGCACGCTTTCTTTCAGCGCGGATCTCTTTGCCATGCTCTATAAATGTATTTGCGATTCCTTTTTCTTCGTCATCATACATTGACATTACTTTCTTTTCACCAAAATCCCTTATGGATTCTTCATACCTATCCAGGAATTTTTCTACCTGTACCGGGTAATATGCGAAAGCTTCTGTAGTTGTATCAATGGCTGTCAAGCCGCCGCCTATTACAATAGCCGGAAGCTGAAGCATAAGGTTAGCAAGCGAATCTTTCTTTGCCGCTCCTGTAAGCTGTAATGCCATCAGGAAGTCCGATGCTTTTCTTATTCCGCGGATAAGATTATTTTTCATCTTAACAATTGTAGGCTTGCCTGCGCCTGTTGCAATTGCAATGTGATCAAAACCTAAACGCCATGCATCATCAATTTCAATTGTTCCGCCAAACCTGATACCATCGTAAACTTTGAATTGTTTTCTTCTGGCAAGAGTTAAGTATTCAACCTTCAGAAAGTTTTTATCCCACCTGACGGTGATACCGTATTCGGATACTCCGCCAAAACCGAGGAATACACGTTTATCAAGCTCATCCTGAATCTCCTTGAAATTATATACCGGCTTGGGCTGAATGTAATTACCATCCTTATCTCTGCCGCCTGTAATATCAGGATGTACATGTTCTATTTTTAAACCGTCAATACCAACAACACCAAAGCCTTCATTCAATAAATATTGAGCAAGTGTGTAACCTGCGGGACCCATACCAACCACCAACACATTTTTGCCGTTATAGGGCAGCTCATACGGCCGTTTAACGTTTATGGGGTTCCATCTTGTAAGCAGAGAGTATATTTCAAATCCCCAGGGTAGGTATAACACATCTGTAAGCACCTGAGTTTCTATCTGCGGAATGTTAACGGGCTCCTGTTTCTGGAAAATGCACGATTTCATACAGTCATTACAGATACGGTGACCGGTACCAGGACACATAGGGTTATCTATCATTATAATTCCAAGCGCCCCAATTGATCTTCCTTCATACTTAAGCAAATGCATTTCGGAGATCTTCTCATCAAGCGGGCAGCCGCTGAGCTTAATACCAAGCGGGTTGTGTTTTGTTGAGCCGTCTTTTTCAAGCAAGCCCTTTGAGCAGGAATCTTTATTTCTTTCATGACAGAATATGCAGTACTCAACCTCTCCCATTACCTGGCGGTTATCATATCTGTTGTCGGTAAGTTTAAAGCCATCGCGTCTTCTTAGGGTTTCTATTTCGCCATAAATTTTTTCAGGAATACCTTCAGTTTCAACTTTATTATGTACAAGGTTGTTGTAATCCAGGTTCATAGGCCGTCTGAAGAGAACCCAGTCTTTAACTTTGTGCTTTTCGCCTGCATCAAACATTCTTGCATAGCACCACTTCTGAATAAGCTCAACAATATTTTTCAGGAACTCATAAACTCTTTTTTGCTCTTCTGTGCCTGCGGTATTTTTGAAAACTTTGATTACTATATTATCAGAAAATTCTTTTCCTCCATCAGATTCAGAAATCTTTGAGAAATAAACGGAAGCTTTCAGAAACATAGCTTCATCAAACACGAAGCCATTTGGCATAACTTCATGATGGTTCTTTAAAAGCTGTTCCATGTGATCAAGATCCCTGATCATAAAAGCTGTAGCTTTTTCTTCATCTGCCTGCCACGGAAGATCTGCATAAAGAAGATCTTTGATAAGTTCAGCTTTGGAATTGAGTTCACCAAAATGCAGTCCCGGAAGGTCTGCAGGTTTGAATTTCTTAAATACCCTCTTTATCATGAAATCACTGCGTACCTTAAGGATATCACGCTCGGTAATATTGACTTTCCTCAGCTCAATGGCTTCAGGATCAATTCCGAAAAGATCAATAATGAACGCATCAAGAAATCTGGCGGATTCAATTATCATATTTGATGTTTCGATTTCGGGAAAACCTTCGCCTTTTGAATCGCGGTATTTGGCAAACTTTTCAAATGATGTAGGGTCAGTTGAACTGTAATAAGAGTAAAATTTTTCTGTAAGCTCTCTTAACTTTGTAGATTCAAACAGGTCTTCGAATTTTAAACCATGCTTTAATTGTAAATCATTCATTACTTGATGAACTCCTTAATTGGGTTTGTTATATCGTTAATTTGGCTAAAAAATTCAGTAGTGTGAATCAAAATTTTATATGGATAATTATACGTAATCATTGGCTTTTTCATAAATAGAAACAAACACACAATTCAAAATTAATTATAATATTCATATTAATCTATGATATATGTCATTTTTCTAATGCGGTTTTATATGATAATACGTTAAAAAAATTCAATTATTGCTAATCAATTGATTTACGACCGTATAAAAGTTATCTTTGTAAAATTTCCTGTCATATTCATATAGAAATCAGATAAAGTAATTGAACTTAGCAAGCGAACTCAATCCGGAACAAAGGAAGGCTGTTGAACAAATCGAAGGACCATGCATGATAGTTGCAGGTGCCGGCAGTGGGAAAACAAGGGTTTTAACTTATAAAATAGCATATTTAATAGAATCAGGCATTAACCCGTTTGAAATGCTTGCCCTAACCTTTACAAATAAGGCTGCAAACGAAATGAAGCAGAGGATACACCACCTTGTTGGTATTGCATCTGAGAATATCTGGATGGGAACATTCCATTCAATTTTTGCGCGGATATTAAGGGTCGAAGCGCAGCATATTGGGTTTGACCGCAATTTCAGCATTTATGATGATGATGATTCTGTAAAAGTGGTTGAGTCAGTTATGAAGGACCTTGGATTTTCAACTGATAATCCAAAACCCAAAACCGTTAATGGTTATATCAAAGGATTGAAGAACAAACTAATACTGCCTGATGATATTGCAGTTGTAACCAATCCTTTTGAAAAAATTGCGGTACCTGTTTACAGGGAATATCAAAACAGGCTGATAAAGAATAATGCTATGGATTTTGATGATCTGTTGATAAATCCGATATTACTTTTCAGGGCAAACCCTGATGTACTTGCAAAATACCAGAACAGGTTCAAATTCATACTTGTTGATGAATACCAGGATACGAATAAAGCTCAGTATGAAATAGTTAAAATGCTGGCGCAGGGTCATGGTAATATTTCAGTGGTTGGCGACGATGCACAAAGTATTTACAGGTGGCGCGGTGCGGAGATAGAAAATATTCTTAAGTTTGAATCAGATTTTGACAGCACTAATGTTTTTAAGCTTGAGCAGAATTACCGTTCAACAAAAAGTATTCTTTCACTTGCTGATGATGTTATAAAAAATAATAAGCGACAGATCAAGAAAACGCTCTTTACCGATAACGATGAAGGCGAGAAGGTAACACTTACAGAAGTTTTCAGCGATAGAGATGAAGGAATGATGATAGTTAAGTGGATACTGAGTGAGATACATGATAGGAAGCTTAATTTTAAGGATTTTGTTGTTCTATACAGAACGAATGCGCAATCGCGCGTAATTGAAGATGCCCTAAGGACAAATTCGATTCCCTATATAATAGTAGGCGGTGTTAAGTTTTACCAAAGGAAAGAAATTAAAGATGTACTTGCTTATCTAAAGGTATTGGTGAACCCTAAGGATGATGAGTCAATGATGCGTATTCTTAAGCTTCGCGATGGAATTGGCGAGCAGACAATTGAAAAATTGAAAACCATGGCAAGGGAAATTGCAAAATCAATTGCTGAAGTACTGCTTGCAATGCTTGAAGATAAAGAATCCGAAGGCGATAAGCAGAAAAAAAGAAATAAGATAGAAAATGAGCTGCTAAGGGTAGCTGAAATTATTAAGAAATATAATGAAGTAAGAGAAGAATTTACACCAAGCGAGCTTGCAAGAAGCATAGTTGATGAAATTGGAATACTTCGTGAGCTCAGGAATGACGGGACGGATGAATCGATGGACAGGATGTACAACGTGCAGGAACTGCTCTCTGGTATTTCAGAATATACCGATAATACAGAAGGCGCAACACTTGAAGGATTTCTACAGGAAGTTAGTCTGGTTACTGACCTTGATAAATATGATGACCAGAAAAATGCTGTTACTTTAATGACAACACATTCATCAAAGGGTTTAGAGTATCCGGTTGTATTTATTACAGGGCTTGAGGACGGTATATTTCCGCTTTCAAGCTCTATGATAGAGCAGGAAGAAATGGAAGAAGAGCGCAGGCTGTTCTATGTTGCCATTACACGCGCTATGCAGAAGCTGTATATGACTTATGCGCTTCAGCGATACCGCTTCGGGAATGTGAGCTACCAGATAAAATCCCGCTTCCTGAATGAAATTGATACAACCAAGCTCAATTATGTGAAGAGTACAGTAATGACAAAACATAAGAGCAGGCAGCATCGCCAGGATGAAGGAACATCAATAAAATATGAGTATTATAAGGATAAATCCAGTAATGATACTTTGATTGATATTTTCCGCGAAGATGTTGGAGTTAAAAAGGGAAGTACGGTTTTTCATAATAATTTTGGTAACGGTAAAGTTATTGATGTAACCGGCAGGGGAGAAGCTAAAAAGGCATCTATCCATTTTGAAAAAGTTGGTGTGAAGAATATTATTTTGAAATACGCGAACTTGACAATCAAATAACAAATAACAAATATCAAATAATAAATAATAAATATCAATTTTACATATAATTATAAATGAATAAAAGTGGAGAGAACGCTATACTTGATAAATCTTTTGCGTTTTCTGTCAGAATTATCAGGCTTTACCAGTTCTTATGTAAGGATCATAAAGAATACGTACTTTCAAAACAGATCTTAAGGAGTGGAACATCAATTGGTGCAAATTCAGAAGAAGCTCATGGCGGCATTTCAGATGCAGATTTTTCTAATAAAATTTCAACAGCTTACAAAGAAGCTAGAGAAACAATTTATTGGCTTAAATTACTTTTTGCTACTGATTATTTTAACAAGAAATTGTTTGATTCGCTATTTGCAGATTGCGATGAATTGTGCAAAATAACATATGCAATTTTAAATACAACCAGAATTAAAAAGAAAAGCAAAAGCATCAGAAATAAAAAATAAAAGTTGTTATTTGATATTTACTATTTGATATTTGAACTATGGCATATTTTTTACTTAAAACAGAACCCACAGTTTATTCGTATTCTGATTTAGAGCGCGATAAAAAAACTGTTTGGGAAGGCGTTACAAGTCCGGGCGGATTATTTCAAATTAAGACAGCAAGAAAAGGTGATGTTGCTTTCATTTATCACACAGGTAAAGAAAAGCAGGTTGTTGGGATATGTGAAATTGTTTCGGATCCGTATGTTGACCCCAAAGCAGGTAATCCAAGGATATTCGTGTTTGATATTATACCAAAAAAAAGACTACCCAAGCCGGTGACACTTGAGCAGATTAAGGCTGATAAGAGATTTGCTGATTCAAGAATAGTTAAAGAAGCAAGGCTTTCGGTTCAGCCCGTTCCTGATAAGATTTGGAATGCTATACTTGAGATGTCAGGGTCTTGAACTCGATGCTGTATTTTGTAATTTTTGCAATAAAAGAAATATTTATAACTTTTAATATATAATAAAATGGCAGATAATTATTCATTTGATATAGTTTCAGAAATTGACTGGCAGGAAGTTGATAATGCCATCAATCAAACAAGGAAAGAGATTCTTTCCCGTTATGATTTTAAGGGTTCAAAAAGTACTATCGAGTATTCTCAGAAAGATAAAACCATCACTATTTTAGCAGATGATGATTATAAATCAAAAGCTATAATAGATATGCTGCAGAATAAGTTTGTTAAGCGCGGGATACCGCTTAAATCAATGAAATTCAAGCCGCAGGAAGAAGCCGGCGGCAGTATGGTTAGGCAGGTTATAGAAGTGCTGCAGGGAATAAGTAAAGATAATGCCAAGCTGATAGTTAAGATAATTAAAGATTCAAAGATCAGGGTTCAGGCTGCAATACAGGATGAGCAGGTAAGGGTTTCAGGCAGAGATAAAGACCTTCTTCAGGAAGCAATAGCTTTAGTTAAAAGTGCAGAGCTTGACTTTGCGGTACAGTTTACAAACTACAGATAAATCAATTATCAATTAACAATGAGCAATTTAAGAAATTTCTAAAATGGCTAATTCTATCAAAATATTCCGGTTAATAATATTATTGCTCATTGTTCATTGCTCATTATTAATTGCACAAAATAAGCTTGATGTAATATACATCGATGCGGGTCATGGCGGCAAAGACCCCGGAGCGATTGGGGATAATACAGGTGTACAGGAAAAAAATATCGTATTGCCTATTGCTATTAAACTTGGCAAAATGATAGAAGATAAATATCCCGAAATAAAAATTTTCTATTCAAGAACGACAGATGAATTTTCTGCAGTAAAAGAAAGAACTAAAGCTGCAAATGATTTTAAGGCAAAATTGTTTATCAGCATTCATGCCAACCATAAAAAACATGAAGAAAGCGATAAACAGGGATTTGAAATATACCTGCTGAATAAAGAAAGAATGCCGGAGGCAGTTCAATTTACCATGAAGGAAAACTACCAGATAGCTTTCCAGCAGTTCGGTAAAGATACAATGGATAATTTTATTTTTTCATCACTTGCCCAAAACGGCTATACAAAGTTAAGCGAATATTTTGCTAATATTATAGAAGTAAATATGATTAGTAATACAGAACTTATTTCACGGGGGATTTACCAGGCAGGCAACTGGGTTACGCTTGGCGCTTCTATGCCTTCTGTACTTATTGAAACCGGGTATTTATCGGATATAAATGATGAAAAATATCTTTCAAGTGATAAGGGTCAAAATGATGTGGCAATTGCCCTGTTCATCGCATTTCAAAACTATAAAATCCTTTACGCTTCACAATAAACATCTAATTATCAATAGTTTAAAGTTTATTTATCAGAATATAGTTGCAATTATCTTATTTTGCTATTATATTTACAGTTAGAGTAAGTATATAAACCAATTATTTAATAATTATGAGTAACTACATTAAATATATAGCAGTCTTTGCGGTATTAATTCTTATTGCCGGCTGCACAAAAGATCGTGAAGAAACCAATAAATCAAGCGTCCAGATACTTGCAGATAAGGAAAAAGAGCTAAATGACAGGGAAGCCCGTGTTAAGCTGAAAGAAATTGAGCTTGAAGAACGTGAGAAAAAACTTGGCGGGGTTGAAAATACTACAACACTGCCGAATTCACCTGTTGATACAAATTCCGTAACCCATAAAAATATGACCCAGGTTCAAAAGGATTCTGTTAAAAAGGTTGAGCAGGAAAAGAAGCAGGAAAAGAAAAAAGAGATACAGAAGGAAATTACAAAGAAGTTCGAAAATCCAACTACAACAGTTAAAGATTATTATGAGTACCTACAGCGCGGAATAAATGAATCAGGTAATTTCGATAGCAACATGAAAAAAGCGCAGAAGTATTTCCCGTCTCGTCCGGTTGATAAGCTGAAATCAGGTTACCGTAATACCAAGCAATTCACAGTTGTTGAAGAGCCAAAAGTACTTAGCCAGAAAGATAATAAAGCAAGCGTTGTTGCAAAGGTAAAACAAACGCAAATAGTTAAAAAAGACGGTAAGGATACAGAAGTATCAAAGACATTGACAGTTACTTATAACTTAACAGCAAATAAGAACGGTGAATGGGTAATTACGGGTAATTCAGTAAAAGAAGAGTAGGCCACCTGTATTTAAGAAACCTTTTCAAACCCGGACTTGAGCCGGGTTTTTTATTGGTAAAAATAGAAGAATTGATAATCAAACAAAAATTGAGGTATTTTTTCATAAATTTATAATCCTTAAATTTGTATTCCCACAATAAATATTTATTTTTTTATATAGAAAGCAGCAGTTAATGAGCGTTTTAGTAGGTAAAAACACAAGATTAATGGTACAAGGCATTACCGGCTCTGAAGGTTCATTTCATACAAGACAAATTATAGAATATGGCACGAACGTAGTTGCAGGTGTTACACCTGGCAAAGGCGGAACGATGTTTGAAGAAAAAGTGCCTATATTTAATACATGTAAGGAAGCTGTTGAAAAAGCTGGTGCAAATACATCGGTAATATTTGTACCGCCAGCATTTGCATTAGATGCAATTCTTGAAGCCGCCGATTCAGGTGTTGATGTAATTGTTACAATTACCGAAGGTATTCCCACAAAGGATATGATAACTGCAAAGAACTATCTTGAAGATATTAACTCTACAGGCAGAAATGTAAGGATGATAGGTCCAAACTGTCCGGGGATAATTACTCCCGGTATTTGCAAGATTGGTATTATGCCGGGATTCATTCATTTACCTGGCAGAGTAGGTTTAATTTCAAGAAGCGGAACACTGACGTATGAAGCAGTTGCGCAGTTAACAGCTCTTGGACTTGGTCAATCAACCTGCATAGGCATAGGCGGCGACCCTATAATTGGCACTAACTTTATTGATGCTATGAAACTATTTAATGCTGATAAAGATACCGACGCAATTATTATGATAGGCGAAATTGGCGGAAACGCAGAAGAAACCTGTGCCGAATATGTAAAGGAGTTTGTAAAAAAACCTGTTATTGGATTCATAGCAGGAAGAACAGCTCCGCCGGGAAGAAGAATGGGTCATGCAGGGGCTATTATTGCAGGCGGGAAAGGTACCGCTGAGGATAAAATAAAAGCTATGCGTGAGGCCGGAATTTATGTTGCCGAGTCACCCGCTGAAATGGGTTCAATGGTTATGCAGGCGCTTAATGAATTTAAAGCAAAACAGGCAATATCAAAAAGCGATAAAAAATCTGCAAAGAAATCGGTATCTATTTCAGCTAAGAGTAAGCCATCAGTAAAGAAGAAAAATAATACTATAAAGAAAACTAAAGCTGCCGTCAAGAAAACGAAAGTATCAAAAAGCGTAAAACCAAAAGCTAAGATGCAGGTTAAAAGGAAAAAGAAGTAAATTAGAGAATCACCCTGAACCTTGACTTATTTCTAAGTTTTTTCCAGGTTCAGGAAGTAAAAGATGCTTAAAATAATTTCAGCATGAGGGGGGATTTTAAATATGAATTACACGATTATAAGAATAAGTAACGCAAGATTTTATGCTCATCACGGTGTGCTTGATGCAGAAAGGATGAGCGGCGGACTATTTGAAATTGACGCGGAAATGACTTGTGATGTTACCGAGGCAGAAGCAGAAGATAACCTGAAGAAAACTTTAGATTATGAAAAGGCATACAATTTTATCAAAGATGTTGTATCGGGTGAAAAATTTTTCCTGATTGAAGCGCTGGCATACAAAATAGCGCTGAAAATCATAGAGAAATTTCAGGTGGTTCAAAAGGTTGTTATTAAAGTTCGAAAACCGTCGCCTCCTTTAGGCGGTTTGACTGATTATGTTGAAGTGGAACATTCCGAATACAGGCATACAGGTAAAGAAGAATTTTCTTAAATAATGATTGAAAAAGTTGTTCTTGGTTTTGGATCAAATAAGGGTAACAGGCTACTAAATATTAAAAAAGCATTAAAAGCGCTTGCTTTGAATATAGACCTGAACCTGCTTGCTGTTTCAAAAGTTTATGAGACTGAACCTTGGGGTTACAAAAAACAAAATTGCTTCTTAAATTGCGCTGCCGTATTTTTATGCAGGTTAGAACCGCTGAAGCTTTTAAAACTGGTAAAAAGAGCAGAAATTGATGTTGGAAGGTCTGCTAATACAAAATGGCAGGCAAGAGAAATTGATATTGATGTACTATTTTACGGTCAAAGTGTAATTAAAAGCGGCAAACTTATAATTCCACATCCATATTTGGAGCAAAGGAATTTTGTACTAAAGCCGCTTGTTGATTTAATACCGGGATATATTCACCCAAAACATAATAAAAATATTAAGTACCTTTACCAAAGCAGTAACGATATTTGCAAAGTAAAACTGGTCAGGTAATTTGATAGATAAATTTAAAAATACAGGCTTAAGCTACATTGCAGTAGAAGGCGTTATAGGCGCCGGGAAAACTTCCATTGCCCGTATGCTCGCAGAAAGGCTTAATGCCAAGATTATACTTGAAAATTTTGAAGATAACCCATTCCTTGAAAAATTCTATATAAATCCAGAAGAATATGCTTTCAGGACTCAAATGTTCTTCCTGCTGGAAAGATATACCCATCTTCAGGATGTTCACCAGAAAGAGTTGTTTCAGAATTTTGTTATAAGTGATTACATTTTTGAAAAGGATAAGATATTTGCATATCTTAATTTAAGTGATGATGAGTTGAAGATATATGAAACTATTGTACAGGGATTGGATAAAGGTATTGTTGTTCCTGATCTTGTGATATATTTGCAGTCAACGGTTGAAAGGCTGATTTCAAACATAAAGAACAGGCAGAGAGAAATTGAAAAAGAGATTAGCGAAGATTATATAAGTAGCCTGAATGAAGCTTATAATTATTTCTTTTCACGATACAAAGCTTCCAAGATAATGATAGTTAATTGTGAAGAAGTTGATTTTGTCAATAATTCCGCTGATTTTGATGACCTGGTTAATGAAATATTCAAATCAGATCTTACGGCAGTAAAATATTACAATCCTTCACTAAGAAAAGCGGCACTATAGAATATATGCGTTATATAATATTTGCCATACTGATTTACTTTGTATTTCTTTTCATAAGAAGAATTCTCCGAAATATTTCAGCCGCTAAGAGAAAAAATATGCAAAACAATAATACTGTTGCTCAAAAAAAGACTTATGATATGAACTTGATCCAGGATGCTGAATTTCGTGAAGTAAAGAAAGATTGAGTCCTTAGTTTTGAGTAAAATAGAAAAAGTACTTGGCGATATAGGCTTAAAGATATTTAAAGGCTTTGTTCTGGAAAAAGATATTACGCCATCTCCGGAAGATCTTTCGAAAATTAAAAATATATTAATCGTTATACGGCATCAGTTTGGCGATATGCTGTGCTCTGTGCCAATGCTGCGCGCTATTAGAAGCCATTACCCTGATGCTGAGGTAACTTTGATAACTAAAAGCTCAACCAGTTTTAACGAGATATTTGAAAACAACAATTCACCTGTAAACAATGTTTTGCTTTATGAATACGGAATTGAAAAATTTGTAAATTTAATAAAGCTGTTGAGGGATAAAAGGTTTGACCTTACAATAGTACCTTCTTCTGTTATATTTTCCGCCACAAATCATTTAATAGCATATTATTCAAACGCAAAATACAAGGTAGGGGTTAAGTCAAAAGATTTTGAGCCTAATAAGATAGCTTATACCTTAAATGTAAAGAAAGATTTTTTGTGGGATTCAAAAAAAGTACATCAGATAGAACGAAACCTTGACGTAATAAAGCTGATCGGAATATCTTCGGGTGAGAATTTTATCAGGCTTTCATTGACTGCGGAGCAGATCAAATTTGCAGATGAATTTTATGCTGCAAATTTTCCGGATAGCACAAAGAAAGTAATTGGTTTGCACCCCGGTGCAGCTAAAGAACAAAATGTATGGTCTCAGGAAAAATTTGCAGGGATCATGGATTTACTTTATAACAGAACTGGTGCATATTTCTATATTTCAGAAGGTCCCGCAGATAAAGAATATGTAAAAAATCTGGAAAAGATACTTAAAGAAAAGCATCCAGATATTAAGTATAGTAAATATTGCGGAGGATTAATGAAAAATGCAGCAAATATCAGTAAGACATCACTTTTTATATCAAATGATACAGGTATTATGCATTTAGCTGCGGGATTTGACATTTCTGTAATAGGGTTATTTGGACCTACCAAAGCATTTGAATGGGGACCGATAGGTAGTAATAAGGCATCAATTCATGCAGCAGGCGGAAATATAAAAAATATTGAAATTAATAGTGTTTTTGAAACTTGTTTGCCCTATTTAAGTGTTTAAATTATTAAATTTACAGCCAAATTCGGCTATTTTTCGGGGCATTTTGTCTTGACATTTCTTAATTCTCAATATATATTGCTGTAATTAAGAGGGTAAAAAACTATAGAATAATTGTTAGAGGTTTTAATTTCGGTTTTATAAAACGGATACCGCTATCAATTATTTTCTGTAAGGATTTTATAAAGCCGAATTGGACTATTTATTCAATTTCGGTTTTTTTATTTAAAATAACTAATACTATAAGAATGAAAACATTCAAAAATTCCCTGATTGCTTTATTTTTTCTTACCGGTGCAAACATTTTTACACAGGGCAATGATATATTCTCAAAAAGCCCTGTTAATAATGATAAGAAAGTTCCGGAAATGAGCGATTACCTTTTTGGAGAAGTTAAACCAGACTATAAAATAATCAGCTCTAATTCTTCATATATTGAATTTGAATATTACCCATTAGATATTAATGTTCAAAAGTTTGAGTCTAATGGCGAATATTTATCGACTTATGAATTTCGGTACGGGATAGAAAATGGTATAACAAAAAGCGGAAGCCCGGATCTGCGATACAGAATCTTCTCTTTATTTCTCCCATCTGAGCGCGGCAATACTATACAGGTAATTGATTATGATGTAAAAGAAGAACAGAATGTGAATATTGCGCCTGTTCCGCAGGTTGGAGTATTTAATCCAAATATAAGAAGCTTTGAAAATATTTATTATATCTATAATAAGAATGCAGAATATTCACAAAATAAATTTCTACCGGAAAAATTTGTTAGCTTAACGGGTGAAGGTCCGTTAAGGGATCTTGTAACGGGGAACGTAGTGATATATCCTTTCCAGTATAACCCGGTAACAAAAAATATTAAGTATTATTCAAGGATTCGTATAAGAGTCAGTTTTGGTGAATCGCCGGTGATGCTGAACAGACCCAGAAGCAGAGAAGAAAATTCACTGCTCTCAAACAGCGGCATTAACTTTAATATTGGAAGCAACTGGCTGAACCCAAAATTCAGAAATGCATTCAAGAACAGGCTTGTGCAAAACAGTGTCCTGGCTTCAGGGGACTGGTATAAAATTGAGATAAAAGATAATAACGAAGGCAACAGCGAAGGGATTTACAAAATTTCAAAGAGCTTTCTTGATGGCGCCGGTATTAATTTAACAGGTATTGACCCAAGAACAATTAAAATGTACGGTAATGGCGGAGACCTGCTTGGAGAAAGAATGGCAATGCCAAGGCCCAATGACCTGATGGAAAATGCGGTATATATAGAAGGTGAAAATGACGGCGTATTTAATAATGAAGACTATATACTTTTCTATGGCAGATCAATAAACAACTGGAGTTATGACAGCGTTGCCAATACTTATAACCATTTGGTAAATTATTATTCACGCTCAAATTATTACTGGATATGTTTCAATACACCTAACAATGGTAAAAGGATGGTTTTAACACAATCAGAAACCGGTAATCCTTCTGTTGTTCCGACATCATTCACCGAAAAGATATTTACCGAGCCTGATGAAGCGAACCTGATAAGCGAAGGTAATTTATGGCTCAGCTTTGGCAAAAGACCCGGACAGTCATTCGAGTGGAACACAACACTTACCGGACTTGAAAACGGTTCTGATATATTTTACCGAGTAAAGCTGGCGCAAAGAGTGCTTTGCTACAACTCAGGATATTTCCAGGTTAAAGATGATTATTCAACAATGTCTGAATTTCCTTTTCCTTTGAATTGTGTCGTAGCAGGCTTTAATGATTGGATACATACAACAGCAAGAAGTTTTACGGTCAACCAGTCACAAAAAACCAATGGAGAGCAGGTAAAATTAAGATCAACGTTCTATGCAACCAACGCCGAAGCAGAAAGTTACCTTGACTGGTATGAGATACTGTATAAAAGGAGGCTCAATTCCGCTGCAAATGATTTCATGAGGTTTAATTCACCCGATACCAGCGCTGTAGTAGAATATAATGTTTCATCATTTTCAAATAACAGTGTCAGAGTTTTTGATGCAACATCATTCAGTGATGTAAAGCTCATACAGCCGATAGCAGTATTAAGTTCAAATGTCCGCTTCCGGAGAACGGAAGTGAACAATAACTTAAGCAGGTATTTTGTTGTTGGACAAAATGGTTTTAAAACCCCTACATCAATTTCTTCAAGGGTATCAAACCAGAACCTGCATGGAATATCAGACGGTTCAAGTTTTATAATAATTACACACAAAGATTTTATTTCGGCTGCTGAGCGATTAAAAAATAAAAGGGAGCTTGGAGGAACAGGCAACCCTGATTATCTTAAAACATTGATTGTAACGACCGACCAGATATATAACGAGTTTTCGGGCGGTGTGCTTGATGCTGTTGCTTTAAGGGATTTTATAAAATACGCCTTTGAAAACTGGAGTACAAGGCCTGTATATATTTGCCTGCTTGGTGACGGAGGCTTTGATTATAAGAACATTAAAACTCAGGGCGGGAATTACGTTCCACCATGGGAACTGACCGACCCGCAAATACACCAGGTGTTTGGGTTAACTTCAGATGATTTTTTTGTAAATGTTGTTGATGGGCAAAATCTTATAGATAAACCTGATCTTGCTATAGGCAGAATTCCTGCCAATTCTCTTGTTGATGCAAATTCATACATTGATAAGATAGTTGCTTATGAAAACGGCGAAAATAACGGGTATTGGAAGAACAGGATGCTATTTGTAGCAGATGATTCAAAAACAACGGAAGCGGGTTGCGAATATATTCCTCATTTAGAGGATACTGAAAGACTTGCTGAACTGTTTTCCCCTCCCTATATTGATAAGATAAAAGCATACCTTGCTACTTATCCAACTATAATTACACCTCAAGGCAGAAGAAAACCACAGGTTAATGCAGATATTGCCAAATATTGGAGCGAAGGTGTATTGAATATTCATTATACGGGGCATGGCAGCCCGGATGTTTGGGCGCATGAATATGTGCTAGAAAAAGATAACATTTTAAGCCTGATAAATAATATCAACAGGTATACATTTGTTTCAATAGCAAGCTGTGATATGAGTAAATTTGATAATCCATTAAATGTAAGCGGGGGAGAGCTTTTTATGATGGCTAATAGGAAGGGTGCTATTGGCACTTTTGGTGCATCAAGACCCGTTTATGCTGGTCCCAATGCTGTATTAATGGTTGCTTTATTCAGTAATTTATACTTACCAAGAGATACACTGCTTTTACAGAAAAGATTTGGCGCTGCAGTTTTTAATACAAAGAATCAGATGACATACACTGATAACGAAGCAAAATACATATTATTGTGTGACCCAACAATAAGAGTTCAGATACCGAGATTCAGGTCACATATTGACAGCATTAGCGGGCTTGTTGGTGATACTATGAAGGCTCTTAGCAGGATCAAGATATATGGCTCGGTTTTAAAAGCTGATTCAAGCTTATGGAATGATTATAATGGCAGGCTTGTTCTTAAAGTATATGATGTTGACAGAAATGTTTCTATTACAGAAGATTGCAGTCCAGACCCCCCAATAGTCAAAAATTTCAAGCTTAATGGCGGAATAATTTATTCAGGTTCAAAAACAGTCCAAAATGGAAAATGGACAGCAGAGTTTATTGTGCCCAGAGATATTTCCTATCAAAACGGTGCAGGAAGGCTGGTCAATTATTTTTATAACAACCAGTATGACGGAGCCGGGATAAACAGGAATTTTATAGTTGGCGGAATAAACCCGAATGCTGCTCTTGATTCAGTTGGACCAAAGATCAGTATGTTCATAAATACAAGAAATTTCAGAACAGGCGATGTAGTTAACGAGAATTTTAAATTTATTGCAGATCTTTTTGATGAATCAGGAATAAACACAACAGGTACGCTTGGACATAAGCTTGAAGGTGTTCTTGACGGCAATGAAAACAATAAATACGATTTTACAAATTATTATAACAGCGATACTACATATAAATCAGGAACACTTGAATATGATTTTTCAGGATTAACTGTAGGAAGACACTCCCTTAAATTAAAGGTATGGGATACTTATAATAATTCCTCAGAAGGAACAATAGAATTTGATGTGGTTACTACAGGTACACTTCAGGTAACAAATATATACAACTATCCAAACCCGTTCAGCAGCAATACTTCTTTTACTTTTCAGCACAACTACCCTGCTGATATAAATGTAAAGATAAAAGTTTATACAGTTGCAGGCAGGCTGATAAAGGAGATAAATAAGCCGAATATAGCTGATAAATTTGTGGTTATAGACTGGGATGGGAAAGATCAGGACGGTGAAACATTGGGAAATGGTGTTTATATTTACAAGATAGTAGTAGAATCTGTTGACGGACTATCGGTTACAAATACAGGTAAATTGGCAGTTTTAAAGTAGAAATAGTTAATAATAATATATATATATATATCCAGGAGGATTATTTTGATATTCAAATTAAAAATGTGCGTGCTGGCGGTATTGGTTGTACTATCGGGCAGAGTATTTGCGCAGGGCGAATCAGCCGTACCATTTCTTTTAATTGGTCCCAACTCGCTTAACGCAGGTATGGGCGAAACCGGTACCGGTATGATAAATGATGCAGCAGCAATGTTTTGGAACCCTGCAGGTTTGGGTTTTCAGAAGGGCACACAGGTATCAATTACTCACTCACAATGGCTGCCGGGGCTAGGTCTTTCAGACTTATTCTATGACTACCTTGCAGGTAAGTATTATATGAAAAAATTAAAAGGTACTATTGGAGTTAGTATAACTTATCTAAATATAGGTACTATTATCAAAACAGATGAATTTGGAAATACAATAGGCGAATACCAGGCTTTTGACGGGGCTCTTGCAGTTGGGTATGGCACAAAAATAACAAAAGATCTTGGGGTAGGCGTAGTTACCAGGTTCATTTATAGTAAGCTGGCTGTTGACCCGGTTGCAGGTGAAAAAGGCACAGGAACAGCTTATGACCTTAGTTTTGATATTTCTACTTTATGGAAACCATCAAAAACAAAATTAAAATTTCTTAATAATAAGTTTGGTGTTGGTATTAATTTATCCAACATTGGTCCAAAAGTAACTTATGTAGATAATGCCCAGGCAGACCCGCTTCCTACAAATTTAAGATTAGGTTTCGCTTATGAAATTTATCAAAGCGAATATAATAATTTAACGCTTGCTGCTGATTTTGCCAAGCTCCTTGTAAAGAGAAGAGATGGTGGTGTATCAGACCCGGTTTATAAGGGAATATTTACTTCATTTAGCGGCGGTTTTGATAACGTGATGAAATCAATTCAAAGCTCTGTAGGTGCAGAATACTGGTACGGCAATCCAAAGCTTATCGGTTTAAGAGGCGGGTTCTTTTATGAAGATCCTGACAGAGGCAAAAGAAAATTTATTACACTTGGCGCAAGCATAAGATACAGTATGTATGGTTTTGATTTCAGTTATATAAGTACAATAGAAGAAAACCACCCTCTGGCAAATACACTCAGGTTCACTCTTTCAGTGAATTTTGGCAAGCCCGAAACAACAGTTAAAAAACCCGAAGAAAAGAAAACAGAAGAACAACCCCAGAAATAACTTAATGAATATTATCCGAAGGATGCTTTGCAAAAGTTCGCTAAAGTGTTTGCGGATATTAACAGTGTTTTTACTGTTAATATCCGTTAAATTTATTGTGTATTCACAGCAAAATAACCTGTTAAGCAATAAAGTTGCAGATAAACAGTTGATATTAAGCCACCCACTCAATTACCATCCGCAATTAAAAACAGATAATTTTTACAATAATTCATTATTCCGTTCATCGTTACCTGAAACATTGAATGTGTATGCTATTAGAGTACAATTCAAACCTGATAATAATTCTCAAACAACAGGCAACGGCAGGTTTGATGTATCTGCCAATTATCCTGATTCCGTTGATGCGCCGCCGCATGACAGTTTGTACTTTATTTACAAGTTGGAATTTCTGAAGAATTATTATTACAAATCTTCAAAAGGAAGGCTGATAATAAATTATATTCTGCTGCCATCGGTACGTAACTTACCTAATGAAATGGAAGTCTACTCACCAAGAAGAACAGAAAACCTACAGAGAATGGGAAATTTATTTTTCGATGTATGGCGTTCTGCTGATAGCACTATTGATTTTTCGGGCATTAACTCAAATAATTCTGCATTTATAATTTTTCATGCTGGGGTAGGAAGAGATGTTGACCTGGCTTCACAGGGATTGTTTGTTGGCGAGCTTGATCTGCCTTCAATCTATATGGGATTAAGTACGTTAAGATCGTTGTATGGTGATACTACACAGGGATTTTATACTAACGAAGGAACAATTATAAGAAACTCATGTATGCTGCCTGAACAGGAATACAGAATTATTAACACATCTTTTGGAGATGTTTTCCTTGAGCTTGGAATGAATGGTATTGTTGTTGCAACAATTGGAAGTCATTTAGGATTGCCTGATTTGTTTGATACCCAAACAGGCAGAACAGCTATCGGCAGATTTGGATTGATGGATGGACAGGCAATTTTCAGTTACCTTGGAGTTTTTCCCCCTGAACCCTCAGCATGGGAGAAGCAGTATTTGGGATGGATAGACCCGGTTATAGTCAGTTCAAACGGAACTTACACAACAAAAGCTGCAACTCTTGATGTTAACGGGAATGAATCTGTTTATAAGATACTTATCAGCGGTAAAGAATATTTTCTTTTGGAAAACCGTAACCGTGATGCGTATGGCAATGATCAGACCATTTATTTTGTTCAAAACGGAGCAAGGGATTCAATGAAATTTACAAAGGATGAAGATGGTTTTAACAGTTTTGATATATGGCAACTTAAAGGAAGCATAACGGATGTTGATGAGTTTGACTGGAGCGTACCCGGCTTAAAAAATGATACTGCCAATTACCAGGGAGGGATACTTGTTTGGCACATTGATGAAAATGTTATTGATGCAAAAATTTCAAGCAATACTATAAATACCGATATTAACCATAGAGGCGTTGATGTTGAAGAAGCAAAAGGTTCGCAGGATATTGGAGTAGTTGTATCAACCCCAATTGGCGACCTGATAAGTGATGGGTTCTTTGTTGACTTCTGGTACAACGGAAATCATTATAGGCCTTCAAATATTTACAGGAATGAATTTAATCAAACATCATTCCCAAATTCCAAGAGCTATTCAAATATCAACTCAAGAGTGTGTTTAAGTTCATTTAGCCAGATAGGTCCAACGATGACCTTTAGTTATCAGCAATGCGGGAATGTTGTAAATATTACCGGATTTCCAAAGTTTGTTGGCATTGATACAAGCGGCAATTCACAGCCCATAGGATTTGATTACAATGGTAATGGCTTTGATGAATTGTTTGTTAATGTCAGAGATAGTTTATTCGGATTCAGAGATAACGGTAACCCTATAAGGGTTGATATGACGAACGGTTTGCTGAAAGACAGCGCATCGGGATTTGTAGTTGGTTTCCTGAATTACAATATTGGCGGAAGTAAAAGCGGAGTAAACAGCAATTTTGTAGTTGGTGTTTCAGGCAGTAAACTAAACCTGCTAAGCTTTAATATAGATACTGCGACTACCGCACCCTTAGTTCAGAGCTATGATGCGAATATAGGGTTAACTACACCAAATTTACTTTTAAAGTCATTCGGACAGCCTAATCCTCATAATAGGATTTACATAGGTACACAAAACGGCAAGATAGCTAAGTTTTCATTAGATAGTTTAATTTTTACATTTGATTCAGTTTCTTCATCAAAAATAGTAAGCCTTTCATACGATGTAAATGGTGTATTGCCAGGTTCATACGATTACATTACTTCAAACTATAAATACCTGGCTGCAAGTTATATATATTTCGGTCAGCCAGTTGATCCGTTTACCACGCCTGTAAGAATAACTAACGATAATAAGATAGTAAGAACGCAGGTTAATGGAGGTGGAGATACTGTACTTTCAAATAACTTAGGAATTACAACAGTAAATTCAACACCAACAATTTGTGATATAAACAGTGACGGGCAGCAGGAAATAATATTAACAGCAGACAACAAGATATTTGTTATAAATAAATTTGGAGTTGTACTGGATAACTTTCCTTATAGCGTTCCAAATGTAAGCAGGATAACAAGCGGCGTAGCTGTTGCTGATATAAATGGCGATAACATTGCAGAAGTTATATTTGGTACCGGTGACGGAAGAATTTACGCTTACAGTATAAACGGAAAAGTGCCTGACGGCTTTCCATTGACAACCGGCGGCAGAGTAAGATCAACACCAGCTATAATAAACTCAAGCGGAAATTTTGGAGTATTGGTCTATTCCGAAGATGGTTATTTATATGGTTATAAAACTCCCTGGGTATATGATTCAACGAGGATATTATGGAAAAACTTTCTGAGGAACTCAAGCCATTCAAATGATGGATCGGGCAGCATTATCACAGTACCAAATAATTCACCCT
Organism: Ignavibacteria bacterium; assembly: GCA_043744495.1. Classification (GTDB taxonomy): domain Bacteria; phylum Bacteroidota; class Ignavibacteria; order Tepidaquicellales; family OLB5; genus OLB5. The sequence goes on along the minus strand of JAYTUN010000210.1, from coordinate 7,760 downwards.
GCCTGCCATCAGATAAGGTGTATAACTGGCCTAATCCGGCTTATGGAAAGTCCACAAATATCCGTTATTTCTTAAATGGTGATGTTACGGGAATTAATATCAAGATTATGGACCTTACGGGTGAGTTGGTTACAACACTTTCTGGTACAACAAATAAAGGACTTGATAACGAAGTGCCATGGGATATATCAAACGTTCAGAGCGGTATTTATATTGCTGTGTTAGAGCTAAATGGCGGATGCAGTGAAACTGCTTCCATAAAAATTGCAGTAGTAAAATAATTTGATTTAAATCAGAAAATTATTAATTTAGTCCCGTTTTATAAAGCGGGACTTTTTTATGGATATAATAGTAAATATAATATTAGGTATCTACCTGCTGATGCATTTGATAATGCTGGTTGGGCTGCTTGTAAACTCAAAGAAAGCAAGGAAGTCTATATTTGAACCAAAGGTATCAATTATTATCTGTGCCAAGGACGAGGAAGACAGCATCGAAGACTGCATAATTTCGCTGCTTGCCCTAAACTACCCTACGGAAAAGCTGGAGGCTGTGCTTGTAAATGACCGCTCTGTTGACAAGACTAAAGAAATTATGTTGAAGTATGTATCAGCAAATCTTTCATTGAAATATTTTGAAGTAACCGGGCAGATTGGAAAATTGAAAGGTAAAGCAAATGCACTGGCGCAGGCATTAAAGCTGGCAACCGGGGAAGTAATATTTACAACTGATGCAGATATTAAAGTGAACCCTAACTGGATCAGAAGAATGCTGGATTATTATGATGAAAAGACAGGTGTTGCCGCAGGATACTCAATAATACCTGCTAATGGATTGTTTTATGGATTACAATCAGCAGATTGGCTGTACCTGTTATCAGTTGCCTCAGGCGGTGATGGTGTTGGCGTTCCAATAAGCTGTGTTGGCAATAATATGTCTTATAGAAAGTCGGCTTATGATGAGATTGGCGGGTATGAAAAAATTAAATTTTCCATCACCGAAGATTTTATGCTTCTTCAGAAGATACATAAAGATTCAGGGAATAAAAGAACTGTGTTTCCATTAGATGATGATACAAAGAATGTAACTTTACCTTGTTTAACTATTACACAATTATTCAGACAGAAAAAACGGTGGGCTATAGGTGGTATGGGCGAGTTTAATTTTGGGATTGTAATAGGTGCTCTTTCATGGCTTACAGGGGCAATAATATTAACAGGGTGGACTTATTTAAATATGCAAACTTACTTGTTTTTTGTTATTACTAAATTGCTTATTGATTGCCTGTTCCTGTTTCCTGCAATCAAAGAATTCAGGATGTTTAAGGTTTACCTTTTTATGCCATTTTATGAAATATATTTTGCTGTGTATGTGATAGTTACATCTGTTTTGCTGGCTATTGATAGAAAGGTGATTTGGAAAGATCAGAAAATATAATTTTGAAAATGATCCTGCGCTTTAATCGTAATAAGAAGTAATCTCACTCCCAAGGAATTTAATTGTCCATGCAATAATACCAATATCATCAAGGTAGCCAAATAATGGGGCAAAATCAGGCATAGCATCAAGAGGCGTCACAAAATAAACAAGCGCAGTAACTACCACAGATTTCCTGTACCATTTAACATCTTTATCCATCATATATCTTCTTAAAGCCTTTAAATGGCTGATAACTTTAAAGATGCTTCTTTTACTCGAAACAATCTTTTTTCCTATGCTTCTATCAAGATCTATGGTTTCCTTTTCAGAAAGCGGTCTTTCAGGGTTGTATTCTTCGAGAATATTTATCCCTGTATTTTCGTTGTAGTTGATGTTATTTTTCATGGTATAAATATATCAATTAAATTCAGGTACGGTTTTGCCACAAAAGAAATGATTGAAATAAATATTGAGGAAAAACCCGGTACAAAGTTAAACAATAAAAGTATGATAAATATTCCCGTAAATCCAATGCTTCTATAGCGCATCGCAAGCTCATCAGGCAGAAGATTGGCAAGAACATGAGAGCCGTCAAGCGGGGGGATGGGTATCATATTAAATACAGCAAGTGAAACATTCAGCAGAATGCCTGCATAAAACATTTTGATCATGTAATTAATGAATTCAAAACCAAATGAACCTACAGCAGGATTAACAGCTAATGAAATATAATAGAATGCTATTACGAATCCCACGCATAAAAAAGCAATTATAAGATTTGATAGGGGTCCTGCAATAGTTACAAGTGTATCATCGCGCTTAAAATTCCGGAAATTTCGTGGATCAATTGGAACAGGTTTAGCCCATGCAATAAAAACCCTGCCTGTTGCTATAATTGAAAAAAGCGGAACAATTATTGAGCCCAAAAGGTCAATATGGGGAATAGGATTAAAAGTAATTCTGCCCAAATCTTTAGCCGTAGTATCTCCGCATTTTAATGCCACCCATGCGTGAGCCATTTCATGTATCACAACAGAAAAGATAAGTATCGGAATTATGTAAATATTTTCAGCGTATGATCTTATGTCCATTTAAAATCGTATAATTGGGAATTTAGTTTTTGTTGTAACGGCAATAAAAGAGTTATCTTTCATGTAATTGTATTTCACTGAAAAATCCAGTATAAATACAGTAAAGCCAAGCCCGGCGCCAAAACTTATTTTTGATTCATTTACCGGCAGTCCATCAAAAGAACGGTTAACATCAAAATCTCTTTTAATGTTATTGCTCTTTACATCCACAGAAATAAACGGCATTGTAAACGACGAGCGGAAAAGTTTAGAAAGTGAATAATCTATGTTCAGCCCAATGGCAAGAATTTTTGTCCTATAGCCGTTTAACAGGTTAATAGTTCTGAATTCATCAGGGGAGTTGAATGAATAATAGTTCACTTCGCCGCCTATAACAAATGGGAATATGCCGGTTGATGAAAACTCAAGCCTTCCAAGCAGTCCAAAAGTAGGATTTGCAGTTTCCTTAAAATTTGATGTAGGCAGAGCAAGTCCGCCGCCAACTCCAATAAATATTGCGCTTATAGACTTTTTGGATACCTGTTTTTTTTTGAGTGAATCAGCAAAGGAATAAACATTAATTCTTTCAACGGAATTGTTCAATGAATATTCCTTAGATAGATTTTGCGAATTTACATTTACTGTAATAAATGTTACTGTAATAAATGTAATTATCACAAATATGATGGGACTAATATATCGGGTACTCAATATAAACTATTGTAATTTAATGTGTTTGGTAAATAATCTATATATCTTAATTGCATCAGATTTTTTAATGCTTTTCTTATCTAACGCAAGTTTTACGGTTTCAATTCCCATTAAAACATAGAACATCAAAAATTCTTTATCAGAACTTTTTAATGCATCAAGGTGGTTTTCTATTGTTTCAATATCATTTCTTTCGATTGGTCCCGTTAAAGATTTTTTTGCTCCACTTGATGAAATATTTTTTAAAGTTTGCAAAGCCAGAGGCATATATATGCTTAAAATAGTGTGCTTTTTAAACCCATTTATTTGTATCTTTTTGGAGCCTGTTTCTTCTATTTTACTGTTTAACACTGCAAGAAAATTAGAAGCCATAACGCAGCATATATGATGATATACTTTATTTTGCTTTTTAATTATAAATGGATTTGAATTTATATGTTTCGATATTACTGTTGCTTTTCTGATAGCTGGTTTATCTCCTTCTATAGCTGTGTAAATATCAACAAACCTGCCTGAATATTTTATTGCTTTTCTCTCAAAGGTCTGCACAGGATGGAATGAAGCTATAAATGCGCCATTATTTTTAAGGGGAGATAAAATATCACTTGTTAATGCGCCTGAGGTGTGAAAAATATATTTATTTTTAAGGGATATAGCTATCTTTGAAAGTTCTTTTACTGCTGCGGGTACTTTAGAATCCTGAACACAAATAAAAATTACATTAGCTTCATTCACAAGCTTGTTGTATTCATTTCTTGTGATTATTCTTTTTTTTATTACTGAAACAATTTTGTATTTACCTGAATGCTTCAGCTCATAATATAAATGAGAGCCAAGCTTGCCGTAACCTATTATTAATATTTTATCCAAAGTTTTTATCGGGATTTATAAATAATCATTTTTGCTTCGTAAAACTATAGTTACCGGCCCGTCATTCACAAGCTTAACTTTCATCATCGCTCCAAATTCTCCTTTATGTACTTTATCATGTCCGATCAGGTTTTTAACTTCCTGTATGTAATATTCATAAAGTTCTTCGGCTATTTTAGGTTCCGCAGCTTCTGTGAAACTTGGGCGGTTGCCATGCCTTGTATCGGCATGCAGAGTGAATTGAGAAACTATCATTATATCCATACCCGTTTCAAGCAGCGATAAGTTCATTTTATCATTTTCGTCTGCAAATATTCTCAGGTTAACTGTTTTTGATGCCAGGTAAGCAGCATCGGTTTCGGTATCATCTCCTTTAACCCCAAGTAATACCAGCATTCCGCCGCGAATACTATCAATCAGTTCTGACTTAACCGTTACATTGCACTCTGTTGTTCTTTGTATTAACGCTATCAATATTTATCCTTTAAGCTCAATATTTAGTACCCTGGGAATATTTATTAGATCGTTATAAAAGATATGATCCTCAATATTAAATTCATTTAGTAATCTTTCAATTACATCTTTTTTGCTGTCGCCAATTTCAAGAAAAATTACCTGGTTTGCTTTGCTGTTTACTATAAGTTCAAAAAATCTTCGGTAAAAAGAAAGTCCGTCTTTGTTATCGGATAATGCTGAAAATGGTTCGTAATATTTAACTTCTTCATTTAGTCCAGGTATATCCATTGCAGCAATGTAAGGCGGATTGCTTAGAATAATATCATATCCTGAAAATGTATCAACTGAGATAAAAAAATCTTTTTGAATGAAATTGATTTTACTGTTTGTACCATTTACTTGTGAATTTTCTTGAGCTATAGTTAATGCTGCCTTGCTCATATCAATTGCATCAATTTTGCAATCACAACTTGCTGCAATTGCTGTTGATATGCAGCCTGAACCTGTACCAATTTCAAGTATGTTAGGTGATAAAAGTTCATTTGATTTAATATAGTCAAGTACCAGTTCAACCAGCAGCTCTGTTTCAGGTCTTGGTATAAGTACATCAGGTGTAACCTTAAAACTTAGTCCGTAAAACTCAGCTTTGCCTAGTATGTACTGAAGCGGCTCATGTTTTAGCCTGCGTTTTACTTTTTCACGGTAAGCTGATATTTCTATATCGTTCAATGGTTTTTCAAAATTAAGGTAAAGGTCAATTCTCTTATCTCCTGTTGTATCGCATAATAACAGTTCTGCATTCAGGCGCGCATTCTTAATCCCTTTTTCGGTAAAGGCGCTTTCAGTTACTTTTAGTATATCTAGTACTCGCCAGGTCTTTACTGTTTCATTCATTAATTACTTGTATTTGTGTAATAATTATTAATTAAGGTATGCGCCCGGACTTTTATTTTCAAATACCACTTCGCCGCGGATAATTGTCATAAGTATCTTTGCTTTTAGCAGCATAGCTGGATCAGAGGCAACTATATCATCTGAGAGTACAACCATATCAGCAAACTTATTGTTTTCAAGCGTGCCCTTAACATCTTCAGCAAATGAAGCATAAGCAGAATAAACTGTGAATGACTTTAAAGCATCAAGAACGCTTAATTTTTGTGCGGTGTTATTGGTAAGTCTGTTGGCGGCTGTATCAAGTGAAAGTCCGCTTGATAAGTAATACATAATAATAAGCGGATTTATTGTGTGATACGGAAAATCTGTTCCTGAAATGATCATATTGTTCTGTTTGAATAATGTACTCCACAAGCCCAGGTTCTGCCCGTTTTCAGGTTTTATCAGGTCGTTAAGCAAAAATTTATCTGAAAGTGTTACTTCGGGTCTTATAGATGGAATTATTTCCATTTGCTTTATGCGCTGCATATCGGCAGATGTTACGAACTCCAGGTACTCAAGCCTTGTTCTTCCTGCTTTAGATTTTACTTCCTTGTTAACCGACTCGATTGTGTTTAGTGTCTGGGTAAGCGCTCTATCACCAACAGTTTTAATCGAGATCTGGAAGTCCTTTTCATTTGCCTTCTTAGTCATTTCTTTAATATCAAAATCATCGTTAAATGGGGTCATTCTCTTAGGATCTTCCTTGTAATCATTTTCCATTGCAGCATCCTGTGTTTCAAAATAACCGTCGTATTCAAGGCTTACACATTTAACGTTAATTCTGTCTTTATAATTTTCAGGACCGCTGGAAACGTATTTTTCAAACAGGGGACCTTTTCCGGGGATCATGGCATAAAGCCTAATGGGGAATTTATTATCATCCACCATTTTTTTGTAAAGGCTTAAGCCCTGCTCGGTAATATTTGCATCGTTAATTTCTGTTATGCCGTATTTAAAAAGCTCGTTTATACCGCGGCTGATATTACCCATTACTTCCTGTTCTGATGGCTGGGGAAGAATGTTTATAACAATTGACTGTGCTGATTCATAAAACAAGCCTGTTGGATTGCCTGCTTCATCAAAGCCAAGTTCACCGTTTTCAGGGTCGGGAGTATCTTTGTTAACTTTTGTGAGCTCAAGAACTTTTTTATTTACCCATGTTGTGTTGCCAAGTGCATTTACAAGATATATAAATTGTGAAGTTGATATGTTATCAAGTAATGTATGATTGAGCCTCTGGAGGTCCTTATCAGAAAGTTTTAATTCATCCCACCCAAAACCGCCTATCCAGCCATCCGGCTTGGAAGTTTTGGAACGCTCTTTAACTATACTTATAATTTCATCTACTGATTTGGCATTCCTAAGGTCAAGCAGGCTAAGCTGTTTTGAAAATTCCATTAAGTTAGCTTCAGCATCAATAAATCCGGGTACAACAGTTTTGCCTTTTAAGTCTATTACTTTTGCATCTTTGTATTTTTCGGTAAGCTCACTTGATTTGCCTGTAGCAAGTATCTTGCCGTCATAAACTGCAATAGCTTCTACAATAGTATTATTTTTATCAAGCGTATATATCTTTCCGTTGATATATATAACTTCGGGGTTTTTGCTGCATGACGCTAAAAAGATACAAAATAGCGCAAAAACAAGGATTTTTAATGCTTTCATCAGTTGAATTTTAAGTTTTAATTAGTACAAATATAGGTAAATTAATGTGAACGTAAAATGAAGATAAATTGAAAGTAAACTTGATGTAATACCGGTATTCATTTCTGCAAATTAATAAGTTCACGGATTGTTTTTACAGTAGTTTTAGTTTTCTCATTCTCACTCACAAAACGAAAATGTTTTATTGCCGGATTTGGGAGCGGATTTTTGGGAAAACAGCCTGTAATTGATGTTGAGAACGTTTCATTTAGATAATTTTCATGTTGAGAAAATGTTATCCTTCGTTTTGCTAAATGAGAATGAATTGAATTTTCAAAGCTTTAGCGCCCGGGGAAATTCCCAAGATGAAAACCAAAGGTGAATCACGTTGGTTGCGGAATTTATTCAAGAAAAAGATAATTTAAGAGGCTGCATATATGCATTATGCATATATAGGCAAATATAATATATGTTAATGGCATATACAAGGGGAAAGTGAGGTTAAGTGTTATTTGTTGCTCAAATATAGCGTATTTACGTTAAGTTACTTTTTCGTTTTTTTTTTGAAAATTGTATTATATTGTAATATACCAAAAAGGAAGGTTACCCGAAATGTTTATGTTTCGCATAATATACATACTATTTGTCATTATA
>JAYTUN010000209.1:0-3653 GCA_043744495.1 Ignavibacteria bacterium | reverse complement strand
TATGCTTATCTTTAATTGTAACTTCGTGCCTGCCAACATGTATTTTCAGGTCACCTCTTTCAATAACAGGCTTTTCCTCTTCCTCTTTTGGCAGCCTTCTTCTGAGGGTCGCCTTAACAATTGCAAGTAATTCCCTTGGACTAAATGGCTTTGTAACGTAATGATCAGCACCAATTTCCAAACCTGCAACTTTATCTGCTTCATCAGCTTTAGCTGTTACCATTACAATTGGAATACCAGCTTTTTGCTTATCAGCCTTTATTATCTTGGTAATATCAAACCCATCAACTCCGGGCAGCATTAAGTCCAGTATAATAAGGTCATAATCATTTTCTTTTATCAGCTCAAGTGCATCTTCGCCTGATGTTGTTGTTTTTACACGATATCCGTTCTTAGTTAAATTGTAATCAATAAGCTCCAAAATATCTTTTTCGTCGTCAACTACAAGTATTTTTTCCTTCATGTTAATGAATTATTAATGTTCTAATGATAATCTTATTGTTAAAATTAGCATTTATTTGTTAATTTAATGTTAAGAATATATTAGAATTCAAATTCATACAAAAATAGCATTAATAACAATAGAATTAAATTCATAAATTCTATGAAGGTGCTGTTTTGATAAAATCGGATATTACTTCTTATCCAGTTTATATTCTATCAAGTCACCTTCTTTAATCCCATGCATATCGCAATAACCGCCGTTCACTTCAACAACAAACTGTGATTTCAATTTTGAAGGCAATGATTTTTCCGAATACGGAACAGTATTTTTATGAATTGTGTTTATAACTCCTTTACTGTCTATAAATATTATATCAAGAGGAATAAAAGTATTTTTCATCCAGAATGCCTGCATATCTTCCTTATCAAAAATAAAGATCATTCCTTTTTCTTCATCCATTTGTGAGCGATACATTAAACCCTGGTCCCTTTCAGTCGGATTTGATGCAACCTCAACATCTATATGCGCAAGCTGTTTTCTGTCATCTTTGCTTAAGAATGTCACTTCCCCTTCTTTCACCCATTTAGGCTCGTTTGAAGTCTTCCTGAAAAACAAAAAGTATGATGTTACTATAGCTATAGCTAACACTGCAATAACTATTATATTCCACTGAGACCAAAAAGTTTGTTTGATGTTATTCTTACCTCTAACTTGTAACTTTTGTTTTGTACTCATTTTTTATTTACAATGCTTAATCCGTCGTATCAGGTTTGTCCAAAGGGTTTCTTCGGAGTAACCTGAGATCACAAAATTATTAATTAAAATCTGATGAATCTGACAAATTTGATGAATTTGACAAATCGTCTCAAAACCAACTGCTTTTCTTTTTCCTTCTTGTGCCTCCAACTCCTAATACACCCAACAGACCCCGTGTCAGTTCTCTTGCAACCGACCTACCCACCTGTCTGGCAGTCGTGCTTGTAAGGACTTTTTCAACTGTGCTCTTTTCTTCCTTTTTGGATTTAGAGTCTTCCTTTGAATCAGCTTCTTCATCTGCCTGCTTTAGCTGCTCCTGCTGATGCTCTGCAATTTTTTTATTCAGAATCTCCAGAGCACTCTCCCTATCAATTACTTCATTATATTTAGCTGCAATTTTTGATGTACTCATTAGCTCATCAATTTCCTGCGGAGTAAGTATATCCATTCTTGAGCGTGGAGCACATAACAATGTTGCGGCAAGCGGTGTTGGAATTCCTTTTTCGCTTAGCACTGTTACAGCAGCTTCGCCAATTCCAAGAGTCGTTAGCAGATCATCGATCTGGTAGTAATCACTTAACGGGTAATTCTCGGAAATAAGCTTAATATCTTTCCTGTCCTTAGCGGTAAATGCTCTTAAAGCATGCTGGACTTTCATGCCTAACTGACTGAGTACAATATTCGGTATATCTGTCGGATTCTGTGTACAGAAAAATATACCAACCCCTTTTGAGCGTATTAACTTTATAATAGATTCAATTTGATTCAGCAATGCATCGGTTGCTTCACTAAATAATAAATGAGCTTCATCAATAAATATTACAAGCTTTGGCTCGTCTAAGTCTCCCTCTTCCGGGAATGTACTGTATATTTCAGCAAGAAGGCTTAAGAGGAATGTGGAAAACAGCTTCGGTTTTGTCTGCATATCAATCAGCCTGATAACAGAAATAACTCCTTTGCCATTTGCATCACATCTTATCAAATCCTCAACTTCAAATGACCGTTCTCCAAAGAAATGGTTCGCGCCCTGCTGTTCAAGCTCAACAATTTTCCTGAGAATTATTCCAATAGAGCTTGAAGAAACTTTTCCGTAAGCTGATTCAAATTCTATTTTGCCGTGTTCCTGTATATACTGCAGCAGCTTTTTCATATCTGCCAGGTCAAGCAATGGCAACTTTTTATCATCTGAATATTTGAATATAACAGAAACTAAGCTTGACTGCGTTTCATTCAGTTCAAGCATTCTTGAAAACAGCACGGGACCAAATTCCGAAGTCGTTGCTCTAAGTCTTGTACCCTTTTCATTTGATATGGTCAAAAATTCAATCGTATTTCCTTCTGCAGTCCACGGCAAACCAATGTGCGCCATTCTATCATCTACCTTCGGGTTTGCTGTCCCTGCTTTTGCAACACCGCTAAGGTCACCTTTAATATCCATTACAACTACAGGCACACTCTTGGCTGCAAGTGATTCCGTAATAAGCTGTAAGGTTTTTGTTTTACCTGTTCCGGTAGCGCCGGCAATTAACCCGTGCCTGTTCATTGTTTTTAAAGGCAGTTTTATGTGAGTACCTGTTAAGACTTCCTTATCAAGTATTGCGGCGCCAAGCGTTATTGTTTCACCTTTAAATGAATACCCGTCATTAATTGATTGTATGAATTGCGATTTTCTGTCAGTATCAGCCATAAATTTAAATTATTATTGAATTAGGCAAAGATAAGGGTTTGTTATTTATTGAAAAATATAAAAGAAAATATATCTGGAAATAAAAAAGGCATTCATAAGAATGCCTTTTAAAAACTTAATTTATCGTAGTGTCGGGTTTGTCCGATGGACTCCCTTGGAGTAACCCGACACAAAAATAAAATTAAGATAAAACAGCATTTAAAAAAGCCATTCATTTAATATGAATGGCTTTTGAAAAATTTAAACTGAAAATTTTATTCTAATGTAAATTCTTTTGTAACAGGTATTGAGTTATCTGAATTAATCTTTACAGTAAGGGAATAAGTACCCGGTTCAACTGCGCCGTTTGTGGTAAAATTTGAGCTTACTACCCCGCTTGATGTTTCAACATCAGCTTTTCCAAGTGTTTCAGAGCCATGTTTCCATTCAAAAGTAACTTTTGTGCCCGATGGAGCGTTCTTTATCACAGCTGAGCAGTAAATAACTGGCGTACTGCCGGGGAATGATGCTGCATCACTGCCGCAATCGCCACCGGAGCCTTTGGTTGTGCAAAGCTTTACATCTGAAATATTTGCTGTTGAAACATTACAAGCCGGAAGCATATAACAAACTGCCCATACCAATGCAAAAAATAGAAAAGTCTTTAAATTGATTTTTTTCATTATTATAATTTACTCAAGTTGACCGCCTCCGATACAGAAACCGTTAAAACTTCTCTTTTTATCATTTCCCCCTATCAGGTCGAAGAACTGGCGAAGACATGTG
>JAYTUN010000208.1:0-14442 GCA_043744495.1 Ignavibacteria bacterium | reverse complement strand
AGTTTTTTCTTCGATAAAGCCTTTACCGAAAATGACATTGAAATTATCTGCTGTTGCCACCTGCGCTTTTGAGGTAGCGATTGAATTAACTATTGTGGTTACTTCGGGAATTTCTCTTTGAAGCGATTCCGAATATTCTGCTATCAATCCAGGTTCTTCCGTATGTGTTATCAGATTTACCATTAATTCATTGCTATAAATAGATCTTCTCACGGTCAAAAATCTAAGGTAGCCCTCATGTATCTTAGTTGAGTAAACCGAAATTTTTCTTGATTTAAAAAAATCACGGGTTATGTTCAATATCCTGTTTGTCAATTCAGATTGAAGGTAGCAGGCTTTGATATCAATTATCTTATCAATGAATCCCGGGATATGATAGCCGAGCGCAAAATCTTTATCAGCATTTTCGTTATTCATATCTTCCGCAGTAAGCCAGCGTGAATTTGAAAAGGAAAATTCCAGCTTATTCCTGTAATAATAAATATCCTTTGAGCCAATTACTTCGGGAATAGTAATATCTTCAAATCCACCAATCCGCTCAAACGCATTTTTTACAATATTCCTTTTCAATTCAAGCTGGAAGCTGTAATCAATATTCTGCATTTTGCATCCATTGCAGCTGCCGAAGTATTCACACTCAGGTTTAACTCTTTTTGGAGACGCTTCCAGTATATCCACTAAAACCGCCTCTGCAAATTTTTTCTTCATCTTCCTGAGTTTCACTCTAACCCTGTCCCCGGGAACGGTTCCGGGAGCGAAAACCACAAATTCTTTGTTATATCTACCGAGACCCCGTCCCTCAGCCCCGATATCTTCGATCAAAAGCTCAATAATGTCGTCTTTTTTCAGTATGTCCATTAAGTATGAAGTAATATTAACTTTTAATAAAAATCTAATTTTGTTATAATGTACAAATATAATTATAATATCGTGATAAGTAAAATTGATAATTAGTGAAAAATAAAGCAATCTCCGATGCGAAGCGTGTAATACAGATAGAACGTAAAGCATTAAGCCTTCTTGAAAAAAGACTCAACGGCAGTTTCAGCGAAGCTGTTGATATAGTATATAAATGTAAAGGACGAGTAATAGTTACCGGACTTGGTAAATCAGGTATAATAGCTCAAAAAATAGTGGCAACGCTTAATTCTACCGGTACTCCTGCCATTTTTCTTCACTCAGCCGATTCTGTGCATGGCGATCTTGGTATTATACGCCGGGGTGATGTTGTAATATGTATTTCTAAATCAGGTGATACATTTGAGCTAATTCAGTTATTACTTGCTATAAACCAGTTTGGTGTAAAAGTTATTTCTATAGTAGGTGATGTTGATTCAAAGTTAAAAGATCTATCAGATGTTATAATAGATGTTTCAGTTGAACAGGAAGCTTGTCCCTATAATCTTGCGCCAACTACATCAACAACGGCAGCGCTTGTAATGGGTGATGCACTTGCAATTGCTCTATTGAAGAAAAAAGAATTTACAAAGGAAGAGTTCGCAATGCTGCATCCGGGCGGAATTATCGGAAGGAAACTTCTCCTAAGGGTAAGCGATCTTATGGTTTGCGATGCACTTATACCCAAAGTTAAAGAAAACGCGCTCTTCAAAGACCTTGTGTTTGAAATTTCATCTAAAAGACTTGGCTGTACTTGTGTAGTTGATAAAACCGGAAAGCTTAAAGGTATTATAACCGATGGTGATATAAGAAGAACTTTGCAGAAATACGAAAATGTTGCTGAAATAAAAGCAAAGGATATTATGAATACATCGCCAAAGCTGATAAATGAAAATATGCTTGCTGAAACCGCTTTAGAGCTAATGGAAAAATATACCATTACGCAGCTTGTTATTACGGATAAGAAAAAGATGCCAAAAGGTGTGGTTCACATGCATGACCTTGTAAAAGCAGGGTTAGGTTAGATCTATTAATATTTGATTTATTAATATTAGACCTGTAAATATTAGAAATTTTATACATACTTGATGCAAAGCTTCCTTCAAATAAGGTTATATTCAATTCTTATCATACTCTCGGCGATGACAATTTTAACTACGGGCTGTTCCAGTGATAAGATTGAACCTCCAAAAATTGATATAACTTCTGCCGATAGTATCCCTTCGCAGGAAAGTTTTCATTCCACTGTTACTTTTTCTGATTCAGGAATGGTTAAGGCTTTTTTGATAGCCGGGCGGATAAGGGTATATACAAAATTCAATTATACATTAATAGATAGCGGTGCGAAAGTTGATTTCTATAAAGATGGTGTTTACAGCTCAACGTTAACCGGTAAACGCGGAAAGATTTTTGACGGTACCAAAGATGTTGAAGTATATGATGATGTAAAGCTTGTTTCACAGGATGGAAGCATATTAACTACTAATAAGCTTTACTGGGTCAATAAAACTCAGCGTATTAAGTCAGATGAATTTGTACACATAACTACAAAAACAGATGATATTCAGGGGTATGGATTTGAAGCTGACCAGAATCTGAAAAATTATGTTATTTATAAAGTAAGCGGGCGGGTGCAGAAATAATTTTTATGAGATACCTGATATTAAATATTGCTTTCTTATTTTTTTTTACATTAACATTATTTGCGCAGGATAAAATTACAATTAATCATGCCGATAGCCTTGTTGGTAAAACTATTGATGGCGAACAGGTTAGGGAAGCTCTTGGAAACGTTTCATTAACTCATAATAATGTAAATATTACCTGTAACAGGGTTATACAATATTATAACCTTAATAAAGCCGATCTTTTTGGTAATGTTAAAGTTGTCCAGGATACTCTTACTATACTTGCTCCACAAGGTACGTATTATGGCAATGAATCAAAGGTAGTTTGCCCGGCTGGAGCTACATTAACCGACCCTAAAACCACTTTAAAGGCTAATTACGGCGTTTACCTATTTAACCAGGATCTTGCCAACTTCAGGGGAAATGTGAGAATTACAGATAACCGTACTTACACTATTACATCAGATGAGCTTGATTATTACCGTTCAGTGCAGAAATCTTATGCTCGCGGAAACGTTGTGGTTGTTAGCGATTCAACTACTATTTATTCCGATAATGTTGTATATGAAAAGTTGATCGGGATATCAACGGCAACAGGTAACGTTAAGATAGAAAGTGATTCAACAATTATAACATCCAGAAAGGCTACTTATTATGAGTTTGAGAAAAAATCAATTTCCGAAGAAGATGTTAAAATTAATTTCCTGAGTGAAAATGCAATTGTTTATGGGAATTATTCAGAAAATTATGAAATTAAGAATTATTCATTTGTCAAAGGCAAAGCTAGGCTTATTCAAATTGAAACAAAAGACGAAAAGACAGATACGACTTTTATTTTCAGTGAAAAGATGGAATCATTCAGAAATAAACCCGAACATTATATAGCCTATGACAGCGTTAAGACTATCAGGAACGATTTTCTTTCGGTTTCTCAGGCAGGGTATTATTTCAGAGATGTATCCGGCAAAGGGGGAGTGCTATCATTAGCAAAAGATCCGGTGGTTTGGAAAGAAGACCTACAGGTATCGGGTGATTCTATTTACGCTTTCTTTAAAGATGATATTGACGATATATATATTAACAAAAGCGCATTTGCTTTGCAGTTAAATGATATTAATAATAACAGGTATGACCAGATATCCGGAATATTCATGCATATCAAATTTTTGGAGAGCCAGCTTAATTACATTCAGGTTGATACAAATGCGGCAAGCATATATTTTGTATATGACAGGGATATATCAAACGGCGCAAACAGGTCTAACGGTGAAGTTATAAAATTATTTTTCAAAGAGAAGAAAGTAGATAAAGTTAATATTTACGGTAAACCCAAAGGAACATACTTTCCCGAAAACCTTTTGAATACCGATGAGCTTAAATTGCTTGGTTTCAGAATAAGAGCCGATAAACCACATAGATTGAATCCTTAGTTACATTTTTCACTTTTTTATTAGTTTTAAAAACATCAAAAAAGTTGTTTTTTTAGCATTTTTTGAAGTATTCGTTATTTTTTGATTTTCAGACTATTTGACAATAAAGAATAAATCATTATATTAGTGCAGTTAGTTTGCTATTTTAAAGTAAAGGTTTATGTAAAGAAATAAATAGAAGGAAAGAAACTTATAAACCGTCAAATTTTACATACCAGTATCAATGTACAAAAAAGTCATCTCTTGTACTATTGCAAAATTACAGGGAAAATGGTATCTTTAAATGGTTTTCAATATCCATTTAAATTTATTTATATGACAACAATTGACCTGATAAACAAACTGGCTGTAAATCATAACATCACTACCGGGCGAGCGGAAATGATAATAAGTATTATGATTGAGCGCTTTGTTGAGAAGCTGAAAAAAGACGGAGAAATAAGCGTCGAAAATTTCGGAACGTTTAGTATAAGAAGAAAGGAATCAGATTCATCTTCATATATGAAATTGAATGAGCCAATTCCGATGTCTAAGAATCATGTCACTTTCTTTCCCGATAAAACATTTCTTGATTATATAAATTCTAATTAAAATTACCCAATTAAATTATAGGGTTATGATAAAACAGGAAATAATAGAAAAGATATGCAAGTATTTTAAGCTTACAAACTTTGAAGCAGAGAAGATATATGATGATATCTTTGCTAGCATTATACAGGGAGTAAAAGAAGATAATATTGCAGATGTAAATAATCTTGGAGAATTTATCATAAAGTATAACAGCAGTGATATTAACAATAAGAAGACAGTCGAATTTCTCCCTACACTATCACTTGAAGAAGAAATAAATCAAAGATCATTTGATCAAAACAGGCAGTTTGAGCCTGCGAAATATGTTAATCCGGAAGAGGTAAACAAGACTTCTGAACATAAAAGTGCTCTACCTCCTGTTATCGGGCAATTTGAGAAAATACAAAATACCGCAGCAGTTGAAATTAATAAAACAGCGCCTTTGGAAATAGTAAATTATCCAGAAAGTGAAATTTCTACAGAAGTAAAACATTCAGTTGAAGAAGAGATCAGAAGAAAACGTGAAGAGATATTAAGTAAAATTACAAAGCCTAAAGAAGAGTATATACACAAACCAATTGTAACTGAATCAATAGTTATGCCTCCGGTAATTATCCCTCCGGCAGCAATACCATTTGAAAATCCAATTACAGATGTTAAAGAAGAAATTATTGAAGTTAAAGAAAAATCAGTAGAACTTTTAGAGGAAGATAATGCTAAAGTTGAAGAAATAAACGCAAAAACTGAAACAATTACTTCAAATATCACAGAAAATATTACTGATAGCCTCACAGGTAATATTGAAACTAATGTTACCGAAACTAAACAAGAAGTTGAAGAGATACTGGAGAAATCATTTTCTGACTACTTTACAGAAGTGGCAAAAGAAGATCATGTCCTCGCAAGCCAGATAAATAAAACAACATTCCCTCCTCCTTTCCCGCCGGTTATTGAAAGAACTGTAATAGCGCCTCCGCCTATAGAAACTGTTATCCCGCCAAGCGCAGTGGAATTACATAACCAGATAACAGGAGACCAGAATAAAACCAATGAATACCAGACAACAATAAATCCGCTTCCTTTTGCAAACGGTAACAGCAATGGTAACGGAGATAATTCTGTACACAAGCTTCAGGATAATTCATATTATATTTGGTACAAAGATAGCGAGCCAAATTCATCTGACACGCAGACGATGTCTTATGAATATGAGCTGTTATACCAGGCTACCAAGGAAGCTGAGTATAAATCGAAGCTCAGGGTATATGTTACAACATTTATTATGTTCTTTTCGGTAGTGCTGATATTACTTATCTTTTCACCGGTAATTTATAAGTATTTTTTCACGCCTAAAGAAGATCAGAGTACTGAAGAAGTTCAACCCGAAACAAGCACTAATGAACAGCCAACAGATCCGCAGAATAATACTAACCAGGCATCTGTTAACACTCTTGATAATCAGCAGCCAATAAATAATACTCAGCCTGATAATACTAATGAACAGCCTAAACAGGAGCAGCCTGTGCAGGAGCAGCCTAAACAGGAGCAGCCAAAGCAGGAACAGCCTAAACAGGAGCAGCCAAAGCAGGAACAACCTAAACAGGAGCAGCCAAAGCAGGAACAACCTAAACAGAATACAGATATTAGCGTTCCGGGTGTTACAAAGAGCTCGATGGGATGGATGGACGATTATAACAAGGTTATTTATATTCAGCTTGATAACGGTAAATTTACTATACAGGAATCCGCATGGGATTCAGATGCAAAAGCAAACAAGCGTTTAAGCTCGGTTGGTTCATTTATCCCTGGTTTAAAAGGTACAATAATGAAAGTTGATCTTGGTTCAAAAGGTACTTGGTACAGGACAAGATTTGGTGAGTTTACAACAATTGAAGAAGCTAAGAAAACGGCAGAACAATTAAGAACAAAAGAAAAAAGAAGGCTTCAGGCTTTAATTTTAACTTTCCTGTTATATACATAATTTTTATATACATAAAAAAACAGCGAACCTATTAAACAAATAATTCCTGTGTAAAACCCTAACATCCCAATAATATCTCCATATATGGCATAGAATGTCTTTTCTGTATTTGCAATAATATTTCTATGAACTACTCCTGCCTGCCAGTATGGAATTTCATCATACATATTCCCCATAGGATCAATAAAACATGATACACCCGTTTGTGCACAGCGGACTATCCATTTCCTGTTCTCAATTGCTCTTAAAACTGCATACTGGTTATGTTGCACCGGACCCGATGTATTGCCCCACCAGCCGTCATTTGTCACAATAACAAAATATTCAGCCCCTTTAATAGTAAATTCTGAAACAAATTCACTGAAAACCGATTCATAGCAAATAAGCCCGGCAAATTTTGTATTAATATTCTTTTCTCTATTTTTCAGTTCAAAAATTGTCTGGTCATTGCCCATTTGCCAGCCGCTTATGCCTACACCCCAGGTAAACCATTTTTTTGCAAAGGGTATCTTTTCCTGGTACGGAATTCGTTCACTGAATGGTACTAACTTTACTTTATTGTGTATCGTTAAGTCTTTGTGATATTTGCCCGGCTCAATTAATATTGCTGAATTAAAAACATCGAACCTGCGTTTTGAGCCGTCAGTTATCCGGCTGTCACTTGGTGCCTGAACTGAATCAGGATAATAGTATTTATGCGGTATCCCCATAAAAAGATGCTTTTTAGTAGAATCAACAAAATCAAAAAACTTTTTTGATTTAAGAAAGTTAATATCTTCCAAAAAATAGAATGGTGTAGCTGTTTCATGCAGAACAAGCATATCAGGATTGAATTTTAACCCGTCATGCAAGGCATCAAGATATGTATTCAGTAATTGGTCTTGATCTCCGCCCCATTTTTTAAAAGGATCGGTGTTTGTCTGCACTATGCACGTATTAACAACTTTGGAAGAATCCTTTAAGTTAAAATATCCCGTATTATCTACAGAATTTAACCTGTATGAAGAATAAAAATTCGGGAATAATAAAATTATTAATATAACTATATAGCTTAAAATTGATTTGAATGATGATACTTTCCACTGCCTGTTGTAAATCTTTGAAAGCAGAAAATAAAGCAGAACGGAAACTATGCATATCAAAAATGTAAGCCCATGAACACCTGTGAATTCAATAAACTGTATCCTGCCGAGGTTATATGTTTCGCAGTTGCCAAGCTCAAGCCAGGGGAATGCAAACTGCCATACATTATCAAAGTATTCATAACCTACCCAAATTAATGGAAACAAAGCAAGAGCAATTTCTTTTTTTATTCTTGATATACCGTAAGTTATTAATAAAGGGATCATCATAAAAAGTGGATGCAGTAATACCGATACTACTCCGCCTATCTTTAGGAATGTATCACTGCTGTGCCAGCCTGATATCCAATACAGCGATATTTCATTAAATATTACTAATACCAGGAATCCACGCCCAAATGCCTGGCGGAATCTATGTGAGCTTAACACAAGGTAAAGGAGTATCATTATACCAAAATAAATAAAGAACCATGTCTTAAATGGCGGGAAAGATAAACCAAGCAGTGCGCCGCTTAACAAACATAATAATAATGCTCTTATTTTTTTATTTTTTGGGATTATATTCAATATATCAATTGTAAGATATTATTTAAGCAGGCAAACTGAATATGCAGAGCAACCGAGCTTTTTACCGATAAAACCCAGACCTTCTGAAGTGGTTGATTTAATTGCTACCTGAGAATCTTTTATTTTAAGAGTTTTTGAAATGTTCTTTTTCATTTTATCTATGTATGGACATATCTTAGGCTCCTCAAGTATTAATGTTATATCAACATTGCCAATTTTCAGCTTTTTCTTCTTAATCATTTTTAGGCATTCACCAAGCAGTATAAGGCTTGAAATATCTTTCCATTTAGGATCCTTATTGGAAAAATAATAGCCAATATCTCTTAAACCCGCAGCCCCTAATATAGCATCACATAATGAATGCAGTAATACATCGGCATCAGAGTGACCCAGCAAACCTTTAGTGTGAGGTATGGTAACGCCTCCAAGAATTAGCTTTCTGCCATTTACCAGCTTATGTACGTCGTAACCAAATC
The DNA here is from genome assembly GCA_043744495.1 of Ignavibacteria bacterium. GTDB lineage: Bacteria > Bacteroidota > Ignavibacteria > Tepidaquicellales > OLB5 > OLB5. Next base: position 5,811 of record JAYTUN010000208.1, on the reverse strand, counting down.
CAATTCGCATATAACGTAAATATATAACATTAATATTTTTGTTTTTACAACAGAATTAATACCTATATTTATGAAAATTAGTGTATTTTCTTTCAGATTTCAATTTCATATTAAATTATTTCTTTGTATTATTGCAGTGCTACTGCAAAATTGTAAGTATATGAAATACATAAAAAGAAAACTAGAAACGACTTTATCAAAATATTTAAGAATATTCCCTGTGATAGGATTAACTGGTCCAAGACAATCTGGTAAATCAACAATGCTTAAGAAATTCTTAGGCAATAAATACAGGTATGTAACATTTGATAATATTAATGAGGTTAATTTTTTTCATCAGGATCCTGTTGGTTTTATGAATAGTTATTCTGAAAATATTATTTTTGATGAAGTACAATATGTCCCTGAGCTATTCAGATATATTAAAATAGCTGTAGATAATAATAGGTCTAAAAGAGGAAATTTTATCCTAACGGGTTCTTCACAGTTTTCGTTTATGAAAGGCGTTACCGAAAGTCTTGCAGGCAGAATAGGACTGCTTGATTTGCTGCCATTTGAATATAATGAATTAAAGCCTTTATACAGAAATAGGTCGCTGTATTTAGGAGCATATCCCGAATTAACTCAAACCAAATATAAAGATGTCAGAAAATGGTATATCTCTTATGTTAATACATATCTTGAAAGAGATGTCAGGTCGCTATCCAATATTGGTGATATAAGGGATTTCTCAATATTTTTAAAATTAGTTGCATCTAAATGCTCCCAAATACTTGATCTAACTGAGTTATCCAACAATGTTGATGTTTCTGTTAATACTATTAAAAAATGGATTTCTATTTTAGAAGCTTCATATATAATATTTTTATTAGGTCCTTACTATAAAAATTTTGGCAAACGACTTATTAAAAGACCTAAAATATATTTTTATGATACAGGATTAGTTTCGTATCTATTAGGAATAGATTCGAAAAAAGAATTTGATAAAACTACTTTTAATGGTGCTATATTTGAAAATTATATTATTTCAGAAATTAAGAAAAAATTTAAGAATTCCGGTGAAAGAGATGAACTTTACTATTTGAGGACAAATACAGGTAAAGAAATAGATTTGATAACTAGGGTTATAACTAATGATAATTATTTCGAAATAAAAAAATCATCAACTTTTAAAATAAATATGATTGACGCTTTAAAAGAGTTTATGCCTGATGATGCAAAGGGATATTTATTGTACAACGGACATAATTTTAAGTATAATAACAAAATTATAATACAAAATTACCATGATTATTTGGATGATGAAAATAAATTTATTGTATAGTTAAATAAAATTTAAATGAATATTTTTGCAAATGGCAAAACCGGTTACAAAATATATATGTCAGAACTGCGGCTATTCATCTCTTAGATGGCTTGGTAAGTGTCCCGAATGTGACTCCTGGAATTCCTTTGTTGAAGAAATAGTCTATACTGATAAGCGCAAGTTCACTTCCAGATCAAGAGATACAATAGACTTAAAAATAGCAAATCTATCCAAGGTAGCCGATATTGATATAACCGAAGATAAACGTATTGTAAGCGGTATCGAAGAGCTTGATAGAGTACTTGGTGGGGGAATTGTAGCAGGTTCAGTTGTGCTTGTTGGCGGAGACCCCGGCATTGGTAAATCTACACTTATGATGCAGCTTTCAGACAAAATAAAGAAGAACGTAATATTATACGTTAGCGGTGAAGAATCACCAAAGCAGATAAAACTCAGATGCCAAAGGCTTGGATTTGCTCATGATGAATTTTATATTCTTTCTGAAACAAGCCTTGAAATTATTGCTTTAATTGTTGACAAACTGAAACCCGATATTGTAATAATTGACTCCATTCAGACGATATACAGAAACGAGCTTGAATCCAGCCCGGGAAGTATATCGCAGTTAAGAGAATCTACCGCTGCAATTATTCAGATTGCCAAGGCGAAAAATATTTCCTTTTTCTTAATTGGGCACATTACAAAAGAAGGTGTTATTGCCGGACCTAAAGTCCTTGAACACATGGTTGATACTGTCCTTCAGTTCGAAGGCGAACGCACACATGCTTACCGTGTGTTAAGGGCAATTAAGAACAGGTTTGGCTCAACTAATGAAATTGGTATTTTTGAAATGACTGGTACGGGACTTGTTGAAGTCAGCAACCCAAGCGAAGTATTTCTTTCACAGCGTTCAAAAGGTATCTCAGGCAGTTCTGTATCTGCAAGTATGGAAGGCACAAGACCTATATTGATAGAAGTACAGGCGCTAGTTTCTTCTTCAGGGTATTCTGTTCCCCAGCGCACAGCAACCGGATTTGATTATAAAAGGCTTGCTATATTAATTGCTGTTCTTGAAAAGAAAATAGGCATACATCTATCAAAATTTGATGTCTTCATAAACATCGCAGGAGGCATAAAAATTGATGAACCCTCAATTGATCTTGCCGCAGCCCTCAGTATTTGCTCTAGCTTTAAGAATACTTCCATTGATGCTGATATGCTTATTCTTGGCGAAATTGGCTTAAGCGGCGAAATAAGGGCTATCAGCTTTGCTGATAGAAGAATTCAGGAAGCTGTTAAACTTGGCTTTAAAAAAATAGTTCTGCCTAAGAGCAATTTAAAGAATTTTAAACAAAGCAAAGAACTTGAATATATTCCCGTAGAGAATATTCAGGATGCTATAAGGCTGATTTTGTAAAATAAATTGCGAGCGAAGCGCTTGACTGCCGAAGGCACGTAAGCGGGTATTCTCTGGGTCATCTCATTACCGGATGAATAAAGAGAAATATTACGTTTATATTCTTTGCAATAAAAGTAAAAATGTTCTTTATACAGGAATGACCGATAATATTTGCAGAAGGTTATTAGAACATAAATTGAAAATTAATACTGGATTTACATCTAGATATAATGTCGATAAATTGGTTTATTTTGAGGAATTTTATACTTCTGAAGAAGCAGCTAAAAGAGAAAATCAGATTAAAGCCGGCTCGAGAAATAAAAAAATGGAGTTAATACTTAAATTAAATCCTGATTGGCACGATCTTTTTGAGGAATTATGTTCATAAAAAAATATATTATAAATTTAAAAGAGATTGCTTCTGACGCTAAAGCGTCATCGCAATGAAAAAAGGAGATTGCTTCTGACGCTAAAAGCGTCATCGCAATTTAATATATGTATAGAAAGTTTATAACTTTATACCGCCATATTATTGATGAGGAGCGCAAATATCCTGATGCTACCGGTGAGCTTTCTGACCTGCTTGCTGATATTGCACTTGCATGCAAGATAATATCGCTTGAGGTGAACAGGGCAGGGCTAATTGACCTGATGGGCTTAACCGGAACCGAAAATGTACATGGCGAGCAGGTTAAAAAACTTGATGTATTTGCACATGATACACTAGTAAGAACAATGGAAGTTAGCGGGCACTTATGCGCTATTGCTTCTGAGGAAAGCGAAAACTTTATTCCCGTTAATGAAATTTATATGGGTGAGCGACCAATGAGTAAATATATTATTCACTTCGATCCGCTTGATGGTTCTTCAAATATTGACGCGAATATTAGCATTGGTACAATATTTTCTATTTACAAAAGAATATCTGAAAGCGGACCCGGTACGCTTGAAGACTGCCTGCAGCAGGGAATAAACCAGGTGGCTGCGGGATATATTATTTACGGATCCAGCACAATTATGGTTTACACTACAGGCAGGGGAGTGCATGGCTTTACTCTTGACCCGACAGTGGGTGAGTTTTTATTGTTCTACGAAAATATTCAGATACCAAAACGCTCCAAGACATACAGCATTAATGAAGGCAATTATACTAAATGGTCAAGTGGCTTGAAGAAGTATGTTGATGACCTGAAATGCGATGATAATAAGCGCGGCAGGCCATATTCTGCAAGGTATGTAGGCTCACTTGTAGCTGATTTTCATCGTAACCTTCTTTACGGCGGTATATTTATGTACCCCGGTAATAAAAAAAATCCGAATGGTAAATTAAGGCTGCTTTATGAAGCCAATCCACTGGCGTTTATTATTGAGCAGGCTGGCGGCAGGGCAACTAGCGGTAATGAAAGAATACTTGAAATAGTACCTTTGGACCTGCACCAAAAAACTCCCTTATTCATAGGCAGTGAAGAAGATGTGCTTGAAGCAGAGAAGTTTTTAAAGATGTAATGTTATTTTACCACTAAAGATAAATATAAAAGATTCTCGTTATTTGCATATTGAATGGGATGACGGCAGTGATACAATGCTTCAGCTTGCAAAGTTAAGGAAAAGCTGTCCATGTGCAAATTGTATAACTGAAAGGCTCAACAAACCTGTAACTTATATTCCGCTTTTAGCATCTGCGCAGCTTACTATTAAGGATATTAAGCAGGTGGGGACTTACGCAATTCAGCTTGTCTGGCAGGATGGGCATGATTCGGGAATATATACTTACGATAAATTAAAAGAAGGTAAATACTAACAATTAACAATTAACAGTTTTCAAAAATCAAATATAAAATGAAAATAAAATTTATTATCACATTATTTGCTATGGTTGTTATTTCTTCATTAACATTTTCACAGGATACAGTTTCATCCAAGGAAGCCAAAAACTTCATCGGTGAAGAAAAAATTGTTACCGGTAAAGTAGCCTCGGTATTTACTTCAAATAAAGGAACAGTTCTGATCAACTTCGATGAAGTTTATCCCAATGCAACTTTTGTTGCTGTAATAAAAACTCTATCCGACACAGACTACTCAAATATCAAAAAAGGCGTTATTTTAACTCTTAGCGGGAAGATAGAAGAATATAATGGTAAGCCTCAGATAATTATTAAAGAGCAGTCGCAAATTATTAAAGTAGAATAAGCATACCTGCACTTGCGCAAATTTTTATTTATATCATCAGGTATCCTGTTCTTTTGCATTGGCGCTGCACTCATAATTATTGGCGCAGGTGATAACGATAGTATGTTTATTTCACTCTCCGGTGCATCTATCCCATTTCTCTTTACAGCTTTCTGGAATATTTATTCTGTATATTATGAAAAGAAAACCGGCTCTGATAATGCGTATTTTATCTATGATAGTCCTACCAGTATTGGAATCGGAGCATTTTACAACAAAGCAATTGCCATCCCATTCTTCCTGGTACTTTTCGGTTCAGTTGCACTGGCTATTACAACAGCTCTATTGGCAGCAAACCGCTCCACTGAAGATATAGCAATTGTAACACTTTCTCTAAGCTTTTTGTATTCGTTAATTGTAGCTGTTTATTTTACCCGTAGATTTAGAAGAGAAATTAAGGGAGTTTATGAAGATGCAAATAAAAATACAAATGAGGTTCTTGGCTTTAAAATTGCCTTCTTTTTTGCTTCAGTCGCAACCGTTGGAGTGTTCCCTTTAGTGTATTATATTGTAAAGGCTTTAAAGAAAAATAGTTAAGAAACTCAACCTGTCATTCCGAACCGTGACTTGTTTGTAAGTTTGTTTCGGAATCTCTATTTAGTGAATTCAAGATGCTGAAACACCTGCCTGGGGGCAGTCAGGAGTTCAGCATGACAAAACAACAAATTTGAGTGGAAAGGCTTTCAATTATGTATGTGAAAAACATTCTGTCGGGATAGCAGGATTCGAACCTGCGACCTCCTGCTCCCAAAGCAGGCGCGATAACCGGACTACGCTATATCCCGAAAAATTAAACTTATTACAATTACCGGACGGAGTTTATCCCGCTGAAAGCGGGACTATATCCCGAAAAATTAAACTTATTACAGTTACCGGA
>JAYTUN010000207.1:0-14505 GCA_043744495.1 Ignavibacteria bacterium | reverse complement strand
AGACCTTACTCACCTTGAATTCAGAATATTGCTTACCTTAGCCAAGAAGCCTGGCTGGGTTATGACAAGGTACCAAATTGTAGATTCAACCAGGGGTGAAGGAGTATCAGTAACAGACAGGTCAATAGATGTACATATAGTATCATTACGCAAAAAGCTTGGCGAAGAAAATGAATACATAGAAACTGTAAGGGGAGTTGGATACAAGTTTAATGAGATATAATATTATTTTTTATTTCAATGAGGTTTTTAGTTGAAAAAGAAAAAATTTCTTTGGAAGTTGTATTATGTATTTTCCGCTTTATCAATAATACCTCTTGTTATCCTTGTGCTATATGCTTCATCAATGTTTAATAATACCATAATTACAGCGGATAAGGAAGTATTACTCCAGCGCTTAAACCTTATAAAAGAAAAATTAGAATCATCGGAAATTGATTCGGTTGATTTCGGGAAGTTTTCAAAAAGATATGATAACTTAAGCGGAGCAAGAGTTACAATAATTGCAGTTAATGGAAAAGTAATTGCAGATTCCCGTGAAGAGCCTGCGAAAATGGATAATCTTGCAAACAGGTCTGAAGTAATAGATGCTCTTGCAGGAAAAACAGGAATTTCCCAGAGATACAGCTTAATCCTTAAAGAAGATTTCATGTATGCTGCTGTACCAATGTATAATAATGAAAGTAAAATAATTTATATTTTAAGGACGGGTTATCCCTTATCAGGTGTGCAGAAGGAAGCCTCAAGCGCCAATACAGCACTCATGCTAACAGTAATTTTTTTCAGTATTATAATACTTGTCGTTGGATATTTAGCAATTAAAAATCTGTTTACCCCAATTGATGATATAAGGTATGCGGCTGAAAGGTTTTCGAAGGGTGAGTTTGATAAGAAAATTTATCCGCCGCAGGATGAAGAACTTAAAAGTCTTGCAGAAAACCTGAATTCAATGGCTAAACAGCTTGATGAAAAACTGGATATTATTGGTGAGCAAAATAACCTTCAACAGGTAGTACTTGAAAGCATGAAAGAAGGTGTGCTGGCTGTTGATTACGAAGAACGGATATTGCTGCTAAATGAAACCGCTGCTTCAATACTAAGTATTTCAGATAAAAATGCAATCGGTAAAACACTTCAGGAAGTTGTAAGAATATCCGAGATACAAAAATTCTTCAAAAAACTTTTAAACGAAGGAAATCCGCAGGAAGCGGAAATTATTCTTCAGCATGATAAAGATAAATTCCTGCAAATTAGCGGAACATTGCTTTATGATATAGATAATAAGGCTCTTGGGGCACTTGTAGTATTTAATGATATATCAAATCTTAAATATCTTGATACACTTAAAAAAGATCTTGTCGCAAATGTATCACATGAGCTTCGCACCCCCGTAACAATGATAAAGGGATTTATTGAAACACTTAGAGAAGGTGCAATTAATGATCCAAAAAATGCAGAAAGATTTCTGAGTATTATTTCAAAACATATAAACAGACTTAATTTATTAATAGATGACCTGCTTACACTTTCAAGACTTGAAGATAATCCGGATGAGATCAAGATGGAAAATGAAAACATCAGGATATTACTAAAATCTGTTATTGAAGATTATGATAAAAAGGCAAATGATAAAAAGATAAAAATTGAAATTAATTGTGATGAAAATCTAACGGCAAAGATCAATGAGCATTTGATTGAACAAGCAATAGGTAATTTGGTAGATAATGCAATCAAGTATAGTGATAAGAAATCAAATATTGAAGTTGGCTCATTTATACAAGATGATGATTTATTGATATATGTTAAGGATGAAGGGTATGGAATTTCAGAAGACCATATTCCAAGGCTGTTTGAAAGATTTTACAGGATTGATAAAGGCAGAAGCAGGGAAGAAGGCGGTACTGGCTTAGGCTTGGCAATTGTAAAGCATATTATTAATACTATGAATGGCACAATTGATGTTGAATCTAATTCCGGGAAAGGCACCATGTTCAAAGTTAAAATTCCTCAAAAAAAATGATTAGAAATTCCATAATTCTTAACAAAATCTTAACATTGCCCTAACAGTTTGTTTATTGTATTAACATAAATTGCATTATTAATTAATAATTTAAATCAATTTAAACAATTTGAAGATGAAAAACGTAACATTTAAGTTCACAACACTAATGCTTGTTTTGTTCGCATTTGCAGCAGTAGGCTGCTCAAAAAAGGATAAACAGAACACTCAGAATAAAAAATCAGTAACTATAAAAGGCTCTGATACAATGGTTCATTTAATGAGCACACTTGCCGAGGCTTTTATGAAGAAAAATCCTGAAGTTCAGGTTTCAGTAACAGGGGGTGGTTCGGGTACTGGAATTGCAGCATTGATAAACGGCACAACCGATGTATGTGCTTCTTCACGAGATATGCAACAAAAAGAAAAAGACCAGGCTAAAGCAAAAAACATTAATTTAGTTGAAAAAACCATTGCGTATGACGGAATAGCAATTGTAGTTCATCCCGAAAACCCCATTAAGGATATTTCTATGGAGCAGTTAAGAAAAATCTATACAGGTGCTTATAAGAATTGGAAAGAGTTTGGCGGACCTGACCATCCTCTAACAATTCTTTCAAGAGAGAGTAATTCTGGTACTTATGTTTTTTTCCAGGAGCATGTTTTAAATAAAGAAAATTTCGCTCCGACTGTAAAATTAATGCCTGCTTCATCATCAATTGTTCAATCTATATCTTCTGATAAATGGTCAATTGGCTATGTTGGTCTTGGTTATACTAAAGAAGGCAATATTAAAGTTGTTCCCGTAAAGAAGGATGAGTCATCACAGCCTATAATGCCAGATCATAATACTGTTCTAGATAAAACTTATTCAATAGCCAGACAATTATTTCTTTATTTCAATGGCGAACCGGCTGATAACAATAAATTATTCCTTGATTTTGCCATGTCTCCGGCAGGTCAAAAAATTGTTGAAGAAACAGGATATATAACTTTAAAATAACAAAATATTTCTGATTTCATACTTCGTTCACTTGGAGCATTCAGTAATTCTGAATTATATTGAACAATAAAAGACTAAAAGCTAAAATTATCAAATATTTTCTGCAGAGTTGTGGTTCAATTACTATAATCATAGTTCTGCTGATTATTTTATTCCTTTTCAAAGAGGCATTTCCGTTTATAGCGAATCCTGGAATTGACGAGTTATTTCATAATATATGGAACCCTGTATCTTTTCAAAAAGAAGAATTTGGTTTAGTCCCCCTTGTTACTGGCTCAGTGCTTGTAACAATACTTGCAACTATTATTGCAATACCATTTGGAATAATAGGAGCAGTTTATATATCAGAGGTTGCAACTTCAAAAGAGCGTGAATTTTTAAAACCATTTATTGAAATACTTGCAGGCATTCCGTCAGTTGTCCTTGGTTTTTTCGGACTAGTAGTAATTGCTCCATTGATAAAACAGCTTTTTGATTTGAATACAGGTTTGACTGCATTAACAGGAGCAGTATTGCTTGCATTTATGGCAATACCAACAATTATGTCAATTTCAGAAGATGCGATAAAAAGTGTTCCATCTATATATAAAGAAGCCTCGCTTGCATTAGGGGCAAGCAGGTTAGAAACAATTTGGAAAGTTGTTGTCCCGGCAGCGCTCTCAGGTATAGTTGCATCTGTAATGCTGGGGATGGGAAGGGTTGTTGGTGAAACAATGACAGTTATGATGGTAACTGGAAACGCCCCGGTTATAAGTATGAATCCATTTACATCAGTTAGGACTATGACAGCTACAATTGCGGCAGAAATGGGCGAGGTAACCATAGGCTCTCATCATTATATGGCACTTTTCTGGGTGGGCTTAGTTTTATTGTTAATGACATTTATCCTGAACATGATTTCTTACAGGGTATTGAAAAAATATGGGATGATAGATAAATAAATATGAACAGCAAACGAACTGGTGAAAAGATAATTTATTGGTTAATGCGGGGAATAACTTACCTTGTAGTTATTTTCATTGCATATATTTTAATTGATATTTTAATTCATGGTTTGCCTGCAATTTCATGGGAATTTATAACAGGTGACCCCAAAAAAAGCGGTGCAGAAGGCGGAATTTTCCCTGCTATTCTGGGTACACTGTTTTTGGTTATTGGAACAATTGTTGTAGCGCTTCCGCTTGGTATGTTCACCGCGATTTATTTAGCTGAGTACGCAAAACAAACAAAGTTTACTCAAACTATCAGGATGGCTATTGTAACGCTTGCTGGTGTTCCTTCAATTGTATTTGGTTTATTTGGACTTGGGTTATTTGTTGTTGCATTGAATTTTGGCGCTTCTATTCTTGCTGGAAGCCTAACGCTTGCATGTATGGTATTGCCTACTATAATAGTGGCAAGTGAAGAAGCATTAAAATCCGTTCCAAAATATATGAGGGAAGGCAGCCTTGCGCTGGGCGCAACAAAATGGGAGACTATTTATAAAAATGTAATGCCTTATGCATTGCCGGGGATGTTAACAGGCTCTATTCTTGGGGTAGGCAGGGCTGCCGGAGAAACTGCACCTATACTTTTAACTGCTGCAGCATTTTTCCTGCCGGAACTTCCAAGTTCTGTTTTTGATCAGGTTATGGCGCTGCCTTATCATCTTTATATTCTGGCAACACAGCATCCCGAAGCACAGAAAATTCTTCCAATGCAATATGGAACAGCTTTAGTGCTTTTATTTTTGGTTATTGGTTTAAATTTTGTTGCTATATTTTTCAGGATAAGAGTTAGAAAAAAATACAAATGGTAAAAGTTTTTATAATTAGATTGTGTTATTGAATAATTAAAATGGCAGATATGCTTACTGAAAATAAGATAAAAGTTCATATAGAAAATATGAACTTTTATTACGGGGCTGTACAGGCATTATTCAATATCAATATGGATATTGTTGAAAAAGAAGTAACAGCTTTTATCGGTCCTTCAGGGTGCGGTAAATCAACATTTTTGCGCACATTGAACAGGATGAACGATATTATTGACGGCACGAGGATAGAAGGAAAAGTGTTGATAGACGGCAGCGATATTTATAGTCCCATGACTGATGTTGTTAGTTTGCGAAAAAAAGTTGGAATGATATTCCAGAAATCAAATCCTTTCCCTAAATCAACTTTTGATAATATTGCTTATGGTCCAAGGATTCACGGTGTAAAAGATAAGAATAAGCTGATGGAAATAGTAGAAACCTGCCTTATCAAATCTGCTTTGTGGGATGAAGTTAAAGATAGACTTGATAAAAACGCTATGGGGCTATCAGGCGGACAGCAGCAGAGGCTATGCATTGCAAGAGCACTGGCTATTAACCCTGATGTTGTTCTAATGGATGAGCCTGCCTCTGCACTTGATCCTAAGTCAACTTTGAAAATTGAGGATCTTATTAACGAATTGAAAAAAGACTATACAATTATTATTGTAACTCATAATATGCAGCAGGCTGGAAGAGTTTCCGATTACACTGCATTTTTTTATGAAGGCAGGCTAGTTGAATTTGGAGCAACAGAACAAATTTTTACAAAACCAAATCAGAAACAAACAGAAGACTATATAACAGGCAGATTTGGTTAAATTAATTTATTGATTCGTTTAGAAAGCAGAATATATTTATGTTACATTACTGGCAAAGAGAAATAGAAAGTTTAAAGAAACTTATCTTAAGCCTGGGCGCAATTGTTGAAGAGCAGATACAACGCTCTATGCTTTCACTTGAAAGGCGCGATACAGAACTTGCAGATGAAGTTATAGAAAAAGACAGGGAAGTTGATTCGCTTGAAATTCTCATTGAAGAAGAATGCCTGAAAATACTTGCTTTATACCAGCCTGTAGCTAAAGAGTTGAGGTTTGTTGTAGCAGTATTGAAAATGAACAATGACCTTGAAAGAATGGGCGACTTAGCTTCAAACATTGCAAAACGAGCGAGGTATCTTTCAAGAAAAGAAAAAATTGATATGATAACAGAGTTCAGCGATGTGAGCGACAAAGTTCAGATCATGGTGAAAAAAAGTCTTGATGCGCTTGTTAACACTGATGTGCTTCTTGCAAGAGAGGTATTGGCAGCAGATGACGAAGTTGATAAACTTACAAAACAAATGCTTAAGAGAACTGTTAATGCAATTGAAAAAGATCCTGAGCGAACAAAGGAATACTTCAGTCTCAGATCGATCTCAAAAAATCTGGAGCGAATTGCGGACTCAGCAACTAATATTGCAGAAGACGTAGTGTATTTATGCAGCGGAGAAATTATCCGGCATCAATCAGAAGATTTTAATCCGGAAGAAACAACAGAAAAACATTAATACGAAGTATTAATGCTTCGTATTAAAATTGTTCAATATTATAAAGAAAAGTGAGTAAAAACTCGCTTTTCTTATTTTACTTTGAAACTTATAAATATTCAAATTTTGCTTGCAGTAACTTTTTATCCGAAGGATGCTTTGCATAAATGTTATCTAAAGTTTTTTATGTAGCTGTCAAGTTCAGTCACGTTCGATTCGAAGACAAATATATCAAACAATTTGAAATAATTGTTTCTATCAACTGTATTTTTAAATGCATATTTGGCAAGATCAAGTTTGTTGGTTTCAAAAGTGAACCAGCTTAGAATTTCTCTTACTTGTTCGGTTGAAAACAAATTATTATCTATTACACTTTTGGTCATTTCATACTTGGTTGTTTCAAATGTCCTGTCACCAATAAGTTTTTTAAAATCAGCAAAATCCCGAGAGTTCATTATCCTGGGGTAGTACTCATTATTTCCAATTTCCTTATCGGGATGATTGTATTTGCAATTTCTGCATGCTTCGCAGTCACAGTTACATTTATTATCATGTTGAGCAGGTGTTATTTTGTAACCATACATTTTTTTGTAGATCATAAAGTTACCTGATTCATTTAACGAAGCATAAACATTGCAGTTATCAGGGATATTAATATTTCCTTCAAATATCACTGTATTCCATGTTGTTCCGGTTGATGAAGGTTTCATTACTTTTACATAATGAGTACCGCCGGGTAGGTCATTTAATTCAAAAATACTTGAAGTCTGATTAAAGTTGACATTATTTACAATGGCTGTGAATTGCGAGTTATCAACAATTGAAAGGTTCAGGTAAGAAGCATAAAATGTAGCGTCAAGAAGTAATGCAATAACTGCTGCAAAAAGTAGAAATTTATTGGTTTTCATATATTTTATTATTTGGTTATTGGATTTATTAGTTTTTACAAGGTTAAGATAGTATAAGTTTCTGTTTATATTGTAAATATATGTAAATTTAAGTATTTTTTTGTTAGAATTTGATATGCATAATTATTAGTTGACTTTTTATATACTTATATTCAACAAATATTTAATTAAATTGTTGAATTGCAGGAATTTTCTGAAAGAAATGAAAATTCATAAACTTTTAATTCTTAATAAAATTGAAAATAAGACGCTTTGCTGGAAAATATTTAAGAAAATTTTTTGGTTTCGAAAGGTTTACATATTATAAAACTTTATGGAATTTCAAGAAACTGAAAATATCAGATAAAGAAGAAGACGATTTCTTCTTTTTTTTAAACCTGCTTGATGAAGATTTTAATGTATTAGATATTGGAGCTAATGTAGGTATGATGACGACATTACTGGCGAGGAAGGTATCCAAAGGTAAGATCTTTTCATTTGAACCGATACCGGTAACTTATAATGTCCTTGGCAGAATGGTTAAACATTATAATCTAAATAATGTAAAAATTTTTAATAATGCAGTTGGAAATGAAAATAAAATTGTAATTATGAATATGCCTGTATTTGATGATATTGCTTCTGACGCAGGAAGTTATGTTATGCAGGACCATTATTATTTTAATAACACTAATGTTGTGAAAGTGGAAGTAAAGCAAATAACTTTGGATACATTTGATGAGATCAGAACATTTAAAATAGATGCTATAAAAATAGATATAGAAAATTATGAGTATTATGCGTTTAGCGGAGCGAAGCAAATATTAATAGATCAGAAACCATTAATATATTCAGAAATATGGTATGGTTCAGAAAACCAGAAAAAAGTTTTTGAATTAATGCCGGAACTAGGTTACGGAATATTTGTATATGAAGGTAAAAAACTTGTTAAGTTTAATGAAAATATCCACAATAAATTGAATTATTTCTTTATTCCAAAAGTTAAAGAACAATATTATATTGAATTATAGATATAAATTTACAATTGAATAAGTGTTATTATCAATATCACTTTTTACTATTTATTTTTTTGAAACAACGTGTAAATGTAAGCTTTGGAGTCCCCAGTGGGTGAGAGATATGTGTAGTTAAAAAATTCAATCAAATTAAAATCTTCTCCAAGATACTGTTTTATTGAATTTTGATCGTAATTATATGTATCCAGTGAATTACATTTTTTAGGACCATCAGGTGAAAATTCAGCAATTATAACAAACCCGCCGGGCTTAAGTATCTTTTTAAGAAGCGAAAAATAATTCAAGCGCTCTTGTTCTTTTGTAAAAAAATGAAGTACCGCTCTATCATACCATAATGAAACATTGCTTAACTTATAAAGTACTATGGGATTCGTGAGATCATCAGCAATAAACTTAACTCTCCCGGATACATCATCTCCAAGGTTTTGTTTTAATTTATCGAGGGATATTAAGCTAATATCATTTGCAATGATATTGCTGTATTTATTATCTATTAAATAATTAACAATAGTAGAAGTACCGGCTCCGGCTATAAAAATACTGTCATTTATTTGCAATGAACATTTATTAAGCATTTCTACAGCAGGAGCAGGAAACTCTTCATACCAGCTAAGCTCTGTATCTTCTTTTTCTGAATATATTTTATCCCAGTCAGCTTTCAATTGATATACTATTTGTTTGGCTGAGGTGTAACTCTAAGATATGGTTTTATCTTTTTAAATCCTTTAGGGAACTTAGTAACAGCATCCTCATCTGAAATTGAATTTACAATGATGCAATCATCGCCGTCTTTCCAGTTTACAGGAGTTGCTACTCCATAAGCTGATGTAAGCTGAAGTGAATCAATTACCCTCAGTACTTCATTAAAATCTCTGCCTGTAGAAGCAGGGTAGGTGAGAGTTAATTTAACTTTTTTATCAGCTCCTATTACGAATACTGAACGTACTGTTAATTTATCATCAGCATTCGGGTGGATCATGTCATACAAAGTAGCTACATTTTTATCATCATCTGCTATCATAGGGAAATTCATTGTTGTATTCTGTGTTTCATTTATATCATTTATCCATTTGATATGATCTTCAATTGGATCAACGCTTAATCCTATAACTTTTACATTACGTTTATCAAATTCACCTTTGAGCTTTGAGACCATACCAAGCTCTGTAGTGCAAACAGGAGTGAAATCAGCAGGGTGAGAAAAAAGTATTCCCCATTTATCACCTAGCCAGTTATGAAATGAAATATCTCCTTCAGTTGTTTTTGCTTTGAAATCCGGTGCCGTGTCGCCTAATCTTATTGACATATTTGTATAGTTAAATTGTTTTTAAAAGAATTTGTTAGTAAATATTTACAAAATTAATAAAATTTAAAGTAATTATTAATGTAAAAATTAGTTCACAGATTGCTGTAATTATTCAATGTAAAACTACAAAAGTCTATCCGCAGGATGCTTCGCATTAGCGATTTACACCCATTGTTGGTGTTGTCACCAACAATATATCATTAAAAAAGCCTTAAAACCGTTAGATTCTGAGGCTTTTCGCGCTCCCAACGGTCCGCCACGGAGGATCGACCCGTGATTCCCAACAATAAAAAAAGACGGAATTTAACCGTCCTTTTATGTCTTTCGCGCTCCCAACGGGATTCGAACCCGTGTTTCCACTGTGAAAGAGTGATGACCTAACCCCTAGTCGATGGGAGCGATTTTTAAGCAGAATTACAAAAATAAGTAAATTTTTAGATAGTTTAAAGGGACTATTTTGTCAACTTTTCAATAGATTTCTTCAGCTTATCATAAGTTTTACCCATTTCCTCAGAAATGACCTTAACATCATTCAGTACAGGCATAAAGTTAGTATCACCGTTCCAGCGGGGGACTATGTGGAAATGAAGATGGTCTTCAATTCCTGCGCCTGCAACTCTGCCAAGGTTGGCGCCAATATTAAATCCGTGTGGATTAATGGCATCCTTAAGTGCTTTTATACCAAGTTCAAGAAGCTCAAACATTTCCAATCTTGTTTCATTGTCCAGCTCACTAAGTTCTTTAAATTCTTTGTATGGTACTATCATTAAATGCCCGCTGTTGTATGGATAAAGGTTCATAATAATAAAACAGGTTTTACCACGGTATAATAAATAATTTTTCTTATCGTTGTTCTCGTTGAGTATTCTTGTAAAAAGTGAGCCGGGGAGAGTTTCATTGTTCTCTTCTTTGAATGACTCAATATATTGTGAACGCCACGGTGACCAAAGTTTTTCCATAATACAAGACCCCTCCTACGCACCATAGGTGCGTTTTCCTCCCCAAAGGGGAGGAGTTGCAGCCTGTAGTGTCGGGTTTGCAACCCGACACAAAGATTCTATTAATTAAAAATTTAACTTTAGTAATACAATATATCAAATTTATCTGATTTATCAATCAAGTGATTCCAATTCTTGCCATTATAAAAGTATCATCAAAACAAGTTTTAACTTATCAGGTTACTTCGAATGAGTCATTCAGAGAAACCTGAGATTACTTTTAAAATCTTATTTATCTTATAATCTGAAATTTGAAAAATCTGATAAATCTGACAAATCTTTAATCAATTACGCGTGAGCTTCTGCATGTTCCTTCTGAGCTTCGGCAACCACCTTAGTTTCAACTTCTTTTGGCACTTCTTCATAATGTGAGAACCTGCGTTTGAAAATGCCGCGTCCCTGTGTAATAGAGCGAAGTTTTGTTGCATAATCATGCATTTCCGATAGCGGTATTTTAGCTTTAATGACCTGCATTTTGCCGTTAGTATCCATACCGGATATTTTGCCCCTGCGTGAGGATATATCACCCATAACATCACCCATGAATGTTTCTGGGACTGTTACTTCAATTTCATAAATAGGTTCAAGCAGCACGGGTTTGGATTCAAGAAATCCTTTTTTGAATGCCTGCGCGCCGGCTATTTTAAATGCCATTTCAGAGGAATCAACATCGTGGTAAGATCCGAAGTGAACTGTTACCTTTACATCTACAACAGGGAAGTGTGCCAAAGGTCCTTTTACGAGAGCTTCAACAACACCTTTTTCAACTGCGGGAATAAATTTTGTGGGGATTGCTCCGCCAACTACTTCGTTTGCAAATTCAAATCCAACACCGCGTTTTTGCGGTTCAAGCATTAAATGAACATGCCCGTACTGTCCGTGCCCGCCTGATTGTTTCTTATGTTTATACTCTACGTCCTCAATTTTACCTTTTATGGTTTCCCTGTAAGGAATTTTAGGCTGAACTATATTAACTTCAACTCCGTATTTTTCTTTAAGCCTGTTTATGATAATTGTCAGATGCAGCTCACCTTGTCCTGCGATAATTGTCTGCCCTAATTCAGGATCAAAATGGAAAAGGAATGTTGGGTCTTCTTCGTGCAGGTGAGAAAGTCCTGATGCAATTTTATCTTCATCACCTTTTTGCTTTGATGTTAATGCCTGTTCAATTAAAGGCTCGGGGAATATTATAGGGTCTATAGTAACATTTAGTCCTTTACCTGTGAGAGTGTTGTTAACATGAGTATCTTTAAGCTTTACAACTGCGCCAATATCACCTGTAACAGCAGTATTCATATCCTTGCGGTTCTTGCCGTTCATCTGGAATATCTGCGTTAAGCGCTCAACTTTATTTTTATTCTGGTTGGTCAAGTCAACACCTGCAATAACACTTCCTGAGAGAACTCTGAAGAATGACATTTCACCCACGTGCGGCTCTGAGAGTGTTTTAAATACAAATATTACAGGGCTGCCTTCGGGTTTTGATTCAACTTCAAGATAATCTTCACTGCCGGTTTTCTTAGCCATAAACGCAGATGAATCAAGCGGGCTTGGGCAGTACTTACATACGAAATCAATTAATGATTTAGTTCCAATACTTGATGAACCTGCTGCACAGAGTACAGGAAGTATCTTCTTGGCTTTAATTTCGCGTGATAAGCCTTCAATAAGCTCTTCTTCAGTGAGTGTGCCGCCTTCTTCAAAGAAACGGCTCATCATTTCTTCATCTTCCTCGGCAACAATTTCAATAAGCTCCTGGTGAAGCTCATTGGCTTTATCCAGAAGGGCGGTTGGAATATCATGCTCGGTAAAATCGCCGCTGCCATCGGTTTTAAACTTCAGCAATTTCATTTTAAGGATGTCAATAATACTATCAAAACCAAAGCCCTGGTTAACGGGGAACTGTATTTCAGCAACATGACTGCCGTAAAACTCTCTTAACTGAGCAAGTGTACTCTCGAAATCAGATTTTTCATAATCAAGCTTATTTACAACAAAGCATATTTCTATACCATACTCTTTAGCATATCCAACAGCAATTTCAGTGCCTACTTCAACACCTTCAGATGAGTTTACTACTATCAAAGCAGTATCCATTATCCTCATTGAGGATTTGACCGAGCCAATAAAATCAGTATATCCCGGGGTATCAATTATATTAAGTTTGTAATCTTCCCATTGGGTATTAAGAACTGATGAGTTTATTGATATTTTTCTTGAAATTTCGTCTTTGCTGTAATCTGATGTAGTGGATCCGTCTTCTATTTTCCCAAAGCGGTTAATTACTCCTGTGGTGAAAAGGATTGATTCAGCAAGTATTGTTTTTCCGGAACCGCCGTGCCCTGCTATTACGACGTTCCTTATTTTTCCCGGTGTAATGTTACCCAAAATATTCTGCCCCTTCTAACTTTATGCACAGTCCAAAGAACTCCTTTCGGAGTATGCTTTTCATAATGCATATTTGCGTATTATATGAATACGGCAAATAATAATAATTTATACTAAAATATTCTCTTAAAAAAAATCAATAGGATAAAAAAACTCGGTAAGAAATTTTAAAAGTACTGTTTAATTAATATCCTTCATCATCAGATTCAAAGGAGCGCACCTTTTTTCGTGAAACAGATCCGTTCCGAGAGCCTGAGATAACATTTAAAAATGATCTTATCCCTTTAGATACTGATGTTACCATATTTAACGCGTCAAATACGTTGGTTTCAATTTCTTTCTGAACCTTCTGCTCAAAATCTACAATAGAATCGGTTGTATCTTTTACTGTATCTACAATTCCGTTAATTTTTGCTGATTGAATTTTGAGATTAGCAGTTATCTCTTTAATATCGTTTGATATTAAAAGAGAGTTATCTATTAAAGGTTCGGTTTTGGTTGTAATATGATCAACTTTTTTCTCGATGCTGTTAATTGCACCATTGATATTATCAATAGCGCTGACAATACGTTTTAATGCAATGATTAAATATATTACCAGCGCTATTAAAGAAATATAAAGCGCAATTACAGCAATGCTTGATATCAAATTTACTTCCTGCATTTACTTATCTTTTTTTATTAAGAATGCGCTTAAAGTTTATTACGTTCTTCCTTGTATGCGTCAACGCCGGCTTTAATTGCATCTTTAACCTTAACTGACTCATCATGGATCTTTTCTTTGGCAACTTCATACGTTGAAGTTGTTTTATCCTTTGCAACATTCAGTATCTTGTTGGCATCATCAAGCAGGTTTCCGGCTTTTTTCTTTGCATCTGAAATTAATTCCTCAGAGCGTTTTTTGCCTTCGTTTATAATATCCTGAGCTTTGTGTTTGGCAATATCAAGATATTCTTCAGCATCATCAAGTATTTCTTCTTTCTTGTTTTTGATATCCTGGCGAAGTTCTTTGCCGCTTTTTGGCGCATATAACAGAGCCAAAACGCCGCCAACAATTCCACCTGCTAAGAATCCAAGGAACAGACCTTTTGCTACGCCTTTTTCTTCTGACATAGTGTAATCCTCCAATTTAATTTTTTTACCCATTTGTTTGGGGTAGTGTATTTAATTTTTTGTATGTAAAAATAGCAAAATATGGAGCTATATTCAATGTAATAAAATAGTGTGAAAATTTATCAGAAAGTTAGGAAATTGATAGGTTTTAATCCAATTATTAGTTTTGAGCATATATATATAATTATCCTTGTGTTAAATTAGTAATTTTCTTAATTTTGTGCTATACTAGGGGGTTAGCAAAATTTAATTGATTTGTGCTAACTTCTTTTTTATTAATTTACTCAAGTTGACCGCTCAGCTTGCAAATCATTGTTTTTATTTTAACTACGAGTATTAACTCGAGTATTAACTCGTGTATTATTAATGAAAATATATTTAGCTTCAGCCATGATTTTCAGGGCTAAAGCCCTGAATTCAACGTATTTTTAAACCCCCGACATAAATGTCGGGG
>JAYTUN010000206.1:0-3713 GCA_043744495.1 Ignavibacteria bacterium | reverse complement strand
TGGCTGAAGCTAAATATATTTTCATTAATAATACACGAGTTAATACTCGTAGTTAAAATAAAAACAATGATTTGCAAGCTGAGCGGTCAACTTGAGTATAGTCAATAACATAAATACCGGAAAATGAATTTGAAATTACATACAATTTTAGCAGTATTTTGCATCTTTTGCGTAAATTGTTTTTCACAGGAAAACAGCAATAAAGATTCCTTAAATATAAACGTAAAACCCGAAATAACAATTTCAAAATGCGAAAATTCCGCAATTAAAATAGACGGAGTTCTAAGCGAACCTGTATGGGAAACCTGCCAGACGGCTACCAACTTTGTAGAAATTGAACCGGGTGATAATTTAAAAGCATCTGTAAACACTGATGTTAAAATGACATACGATGATAATTATCTTTATGTAGCATTTATCTGTTATGATGATAAAATATCCAAACTTAGGGCTAATTTGACTGACCGCGATAAAATGTACAGCGATGATTATGTTGGCATAATGCTTGATACCTATAATGACCATAAACAGGCTTATGAGATATTCCTGAATCCTTACGGGATACAGGGTGATGCTATATGGACTAAGCAGGGAGAGGAAATGAATTTTGATATGCTCTACGATGCTGAGGCAAAGATTTATAAGGATAAATGGATAGTTGAGCTTGCCATTCCGTTTAAAAGCCTCCGGTTCCCGGAAAATGATGATCAGAAGTGGGGAGTGCATATAATACGGACACGTCCCCGTGAGAGCCGTACACAAATGTCATGGGCTAAAGTATCCAGAGATAACTCGGAATTTCTAAGCCAGGCAGGTGTATTAAAAGGATTTAAAAAATTAAAGAAAGGCAAGCAGCTTGAACTGCTGCCTTACGTAATTGGTTCACAATTTGGCTACAGGGAAGGTGAAAATGATCCGACAGGTAAATTTATTAATGAAAAGATCAAAGGTGATTTGGGAATTGGAATTAAATATGGAATTTCTTCCAATCTTACCGGTGAAATATCATTCAATCCTGATTTTTCACAGGTTGAAAGCGATGCCGGTCAGATAAACGTTAATTCTTCTTCTGCCATTTTTTATCCTGAAAAAAGACCGTTCTTTCTTGATGGCGCCAATATTTTCAAATCATATATAAACGTTGTTTATACAAGGATGCTGAATAATCCGTTATATACCGCAAAACTAATAGGTAAGATAGATGATATAGATGTTGGTTATTTATCAGGGTATGACCAGAACACGCCTTATATCATTCCCAATAAGTATGGAAGTGATTTTGTTATAACTGACCTGAAATCATTTGGAAATATTTTAAGACTGAAAAAAAGTCTGAAGGGTGAGTCATTTATAGGATTTATAGGTACTGACCGGGAAACAAAGGATAGTTATAACAGAGTATTTGGACTGGATGGTTCGTTCAATTTTGCAACCAAATATTATTTTAATTGGGAGGTACTTGGTTACGTTACAAAAGAATTGAATGATACTAATTTGTATTCAAACAGCACGCCGATAAATAAAAAAGGAAACAATGCCGGTTTTAACGGAGAGAAATTTTCGAATATTGGAGGGACTTTCAGTCTCTCAAGGAATTCAAGACATTGGAACGCTGAATTGTACATGAATATCGCACCCCCGGAAGCCAGAAGAGAACTTGGCTTTATGGGAAAGAATGACTTTAGAGAGCTTGGAACTTGGCAGGGCTATACTTTCTACCCCAAGAAATCTTTTATACTGAGGATAGAACCGGGTATTTATGCAAATATAATGTATGATTATGATGGTAAAATTAAGGAACAGGTGCTTGTACCGGAGTTCTATATACAGTTTACAAGGCTGATAAATATGAAAGGCGGATTCTTTGCAGTAAAAAATGAAAATTATTACGATGTGTATCACAAAAATGTCCACAGGGGATGGATTAACCTGAATGTTAATACCAGCAGCAAAGCTACCGGCGGAGTATTTTTTGAAATGGGTAAATATATAGTCAGGTTTGAAGACCCTTCTTATGTAGGGTGGGGTTGGAATGCTGAAGCGTGGCTGACAATTAAGCCGATGGCTAATCTGGTCCTTGAAAATAATTACAATTATTTTGAGCTTTCAAAAGATAAAGGCGGTGAAAAACTTTATACAGGATATATATTCAGAAATAAGACTTCATTCCAGTTTACACGAAGCTTCTTCCTTAGAGTTGTTACACAATATGATTCTTTCAGCAAAGTGCTGAATGTTGACCCGCTTCTTAGCTATAAGTGGAACCCGTTTACAATTTTCTATATTGGCTCAACACATAATATGGCTGATATAGGTTCATCACCAAACAATGGAAAATTCCTGGAAACCCAAAGGCAGTTCTTTGCGAAATTTCAATACCTGTTTATTTTGTAACAATTGTAATTATTAATGCAAGGGGAGATGGTTTAGTAATAATACGGAGATTTAACTTTGTTAATTAAGTCTCCGTTTTATTTTACAACAACGTTTAAAAGGTTCTGAACTGTTCCGTATAATGACCAAAAATACTGAACATTATAAAACAGAACATAAAGTATAACTATTGATACCTGAAACATTGAGATTAAAAAATTTACTGCTTTCATATTGCTTCCTTTCGATTTAAATACTAACTATTTTTACTATTCAAATATAAGGTTTATGGTTAGTTGTTCCAATACCCCATAATAGTGATATAATCAAGATATTATTAATACAAGCAAATATGAAAAGAAATCGCAATAAAACTAAACAATGGACTACCCTATATACGGTATGCATAAATCTGTATATAAAAAAACGCCGATTCAATATCGGCGTTTATGATTGGTTAGCTTGATGAAGAAATTATCTGCTAACCGCTATATCTCAAGTAATTATTTTGTTAATATCATTCTCATTGTTTTTGTGATCTCATTTGTTCCTGTGTTTACCCTTAATACATAGAAGTAAATTCCGCTTGCTAGGTTAGTGGCGTTAAAATTAACTGAATATGTCCCTGCATTCTGGAAAGAATTTACAAGTGTCCTCACTTCTTTTCCTGTCAAATCATAAACTTTTATGCTGACATTTGAATTATCAGTAACATTGTAGTTTATAATTGTAGATGGATTAAAAGGATTAGGATAGTTCTGCAATAAGGTCATACTTCTGCTTTTACTTCCGTAATTGCCCAAAGGAATAAAAGCCGGGGCACTTTCGGTACATGTTAAGCCCCCGTCTATTGTATGTATCTCAACTCCTGTAGCGCCTACCGATATACCTTTATTTAAATCATAAAAAGCTACTGAGTTGAAATCGTTATTTTTACAATTCATTAATATGAGATTCAGTTAAATATTATTCACGGTATATTCTGATGTTTAAACTCCGGTGGGGGGTTTATCTTTTTTTTTTGGATTGCATCAACTGCGTTGATGCACGCACTGAAGTAGTCAGTGCATTCCAAATGTTTTAATACTCCTTTGCGTCTTTGGTTTAAAATCCCTTTTATAAAGGGGGACAAAATCTTTAATTTTCGCCTGCCTTACTGAACGAAGTGAAGGAAGGTTCTTCCACAATTATTCCTAAAACTAATTCTACCGTAAATCTTAGACGGGGGTTTCTCTATTGCTTCTATGCTTCTTTAGCAGCAACCCCCATCGCTGATTAATCTATTCCTTTAATTTCAAGAACAATTTTGGATTAAAGAGTATTCACGTTTCTCATCCCCC